>NZ_JBNDIC010000018.1:0-118176 GCF_056755475.1 Rhizobium sp. KNZ2-6A
CACTCTTAATATAGAGATCACTATTTAATTAGCAACGGAGTTGTCCATGTCCCACAGACTCGCAGATAAGATAGCCCTGATCACCGGAAGTTCGCGCGGTATCGGCCGAGCTGCCGCCCTGGCATTCGCGAAGGAGGGCGCCGCTCTGATCGGCGTGCACTACACGGCCAACGCGGATGCGGCTCATGCCACGATACGCGACATCGAAGCGCTCGGCGTGAAGGCCGTCGCGGTGAAGGCTGATCTTAGAGACGGCAAGGACGCGGCCGACAGCCTTTGGGCGCAGTTCGGCGAAGCAGCGCGTAGCGAAACGGGCTTGTCGGCTTTGGACATTCTGGTGAACAATGCCGGCATTGCGCCCGCGTTGCCATTGAAGCAGACGAGCGAAGCCGCGTTCGACGAGGTGATGACGATCAACTACAAGGCGCCGTTCTTCCTGATCCAGGCAGTCGCAGACCACATTCGCGACAACGGCCGCATTATCAATGTCTCGACCGGGTTTACGCGGATCGCGGCGCCGACCCATCCGGCCTACGCGGCCTCCAAGGGAGCGCTGGAGACATTGACGCTGGCGCTGGCGCCCGAATTTGCGGCTCGCGGGATTACGGTCAATGCGGTGCTGCCGGGTGTAACGGAAACGGATATGAATGCCGAATGGCTGGCATCGCCGGGCGCGCGCGCCGGCGCCGAAGCGCTTTCGGTCTTCTCACGCGTTGGAAAGGTGGAGGACGTCGCTGACGTCATTGCTTTCCTTGCATCAAACGATGCGCGCTGGACGACGGGCCAGATGATTGATGCGACGGGTGGCGCGCGAATCTGATCGTATCCGAGGCTGCGCTATGTTCCCAGCTATACAAGGCGCACAGCATGGATCGCATTCTTGACGAGGTGCCGGCTGAAGTCCGGCTGCTCGTCAGGCCGATGGACACGACCGCGCTCGCTAAGCGCGCTCGCGACTTCGCGGTCACTCCTTGTATCCCGGATGGCTCGCCGCGCCGACATCAACCCATCGACCAGACACTGCGTTGTCTCCTCCGCTAGCGCGGAACTGTCCTCACGGCGGGTGCACCGCGGGTCCGCTCTTCGCAAGCGACGGAATGACGCGCAACGAAGTGCGGACCGTTCAAGGCCTTATCTTCCTGCATCCTGTTGGAGTGCCACGGCTTCTTCGGCTCTATGCTTCGGGCTCACCATTCTGCTCAGTCGTTCGAGATAGAGGTAAACAACTGGCGTCGTGTACAACGTCATGATTTGGCTAATCACGAGGCCCCCGACGATCGAATATCCGAGTGGTTGACGCAGCTCTGATCCGGTTCCATGCCCAAGCATCAACGGAACCCCGGCAAGAAGGGCTGCGCTTGTCGTCATGATTATGGGACGGAAGCGGAGCAGGCAGGCTTTCCGGATTGCCTCCTCGGGCGATAAGCCGTTATTCCGTTGCTCTTCGACAGCGAAGTCAACGATCATGATGCCATTTTTCTTGACGATGCCGATCAACAGGATGACGCCGATGAGGGCGATCACCGTAAATCCGAAACCGAAGATCCAAAGCATCAATAGCGCACCCAACCCGGCCGAAGGCAATGTTGACAGGATGGTGAGTGGGTGAAAGTAGCTCTCATACAGGACGCCCAGAATGAGATAGATCACAGCGATAGCTGCAAGTACCAGCAAAGGCTCGGAGGCTAGGGATGATTGGAACGCCTGAGCGTTGCCCTGGAACGAGCCGATCAATGTCGCTGGCGTTCCCATTTGCTTTTCTGCTGCTTGGATGGCCGAGACAGCCTGGCTGAGAGCCGTTCCGTTCGACAAGTTGAACGATAGGGTCACCGAGGGAAACTGACTTTGATGGTTGACTGCCAGGACAGCGGTTGGCTCGGTCGTCTGCTTCACGAGTGCGTTCAGAGGAACCTGCTCACCAGTCAAAGGCGATTTGACATACAGGTTGTCGACGGACGATGGCGAGCCGCCTAGCGCTGGGGCGATCTCCAAGATGACATGATAGCTGTTCAAGTCGGTGAAGTACTGGGTGACCTGTCGCTGTCCAAAGGCGTCGTACAAGATGTTGTCGATAAGCTGCGGAGCGATTCCATAACGGGATGCTTTGTCGCGATCGATCTCAAGCGTGACGGTCGCTCCGGCGTTCTGCTGGTCAGAGGCTACGTCGGTGATTTCAGGCAGCGACTTGAACTTGGCCAATAGCTTGTTGGCCCAATCGTTTAGTTCGGCGGGATCGCCGTCCTGCAGCGTGTACTGGAACTGTGTCGCGGAACTTCTTCCGCCGATGTTGATGTCCTGTGAGGGCTGCAGGAAGAGTTGAGCGCCTTCAAGCTCCTGTACTTGTGGACGGAGCCTGTCGATGACCTGCGAGGCGGACGCATCCCGCTGCGCGAGAGGCTTCAGAGTGATGAACATCCCAGCTAGTGCCGCGACCACCGCATCGACATTTTCCCGTCGGAAAGTTCTCATTGCCGACCCAGCGCTCGATGATAGCTCTGATCTGGTCTGTCGGCTCATCGGTGATGGCTTCGAGGTTCAGTTGACCGACACCGCCCGCGACATTCGGTTGTGCGTAGAGTCCGGACCAATCTTATTCGCTCTGCTTGAAGTCCGGTTTCCCGACGGCGATGCCTTCGATCTGGTGCACGAGATCCGGCAAGCAAACTCAGAAGCGCGCATTCTGATCCATAGCGCCTGCTGCAAACTAATCAGTTTCGTCAACCAGGCACCAGATTGATCCAAATGGAATTGTGGTTTTTCAGCGATGGAATCCGCCTGCGAAACTGCTGCTCGCGTTTAGCTCGGTCCGACAGCGATGCCTCTTGCCAAAAAATCATGTCCAGTCGACGCCTCCTTGCGATTGCATGTGCGCCAATTAGTTTGTGCAGCTATGCACAATCGATGCTGCCAGCAAATAACGAATTCCGGCGCGCGGAATTACTCGATTAGGCTCGAACGACGGCGGGTGTGGTCGACAGCGGTTGCCGCAATTTCACGATTGCGTCGAGGAGTTTCATTAGGTTGGCTCCTGCCAATAGGCAGGCTCAAATCAGGTCAGTGATGCGAAGCCTTGCGGATGCGCGGGCGATACGTAATAACGTATCCTTAGCGGATGCGGATCTGGAACATTACCAGCTTCGCTGTCAAACGGTTCCCATCGGCGGCCGATTGTCTGGCGGGCGGGCAGTTTCATAAGCACGGAGTCGTCGACAGGGTAAGTGGCTCACGTGCTGTTCACAAAGACGAATGATCCCGCTTTAGTCGGATATGGAAGAACACAAACGAAATAGGGCAATGCAGGGTACGATTTCAAAGGATAGGCAGCACCCCGAGGACATTACAGACCGAGCAAATTTTCAGCTTGCGGCGGTTCAAGCCCATGACCTTGCAAGCCTGGGTGCCAGCGTTTCCGTTTTCGTGATCCTGCTTCTGCTCAGCGCTCAGATTGCGAACATACTCGGCCTCGACGCGATCTGGATCGCGTTCTTCTGCAACAATGCGGCCGCATTGATCCTTTTTGGGACTGGGCTTCGATCTGCCCATGACGTTGCGCGATGGCGCCGAGAACGGGCCGGCCTTACGACGGTCCCGCTTGGAAGGTCGCTGCGGTGGCTCATTGCCGTCGTCACATCGCCGTGGTCGTCGCAAGACATAGATGAACCAGATCGCATCGAGCGCTGGACCGGAAGCGCGGTCTTCGCGGTCAAATCGCTCCTGTCACGCGCCGGCGTCGGCCCACTCTCGGTCTTCAGCCTTGCCCTCTTGGCATGTTTGATCGTCTATGCGGGCTGGAGCCTGAGGGCGGACGACATGGCGATCGGGACGATGACCTTTCTCATCATCGCGGTCTGTCTGGCGTTCGCCTTTCATCTGCTGGTGACGGAGAGGCGACTCTCCGCCATCGATGACGTGGAATGGCCGGAGGCGAAAGCGATTTCGCAGTTGGCGCGCCTGCCCATCTTCGTCCTCGTCCTGTCTTGCTTCTGCCTGTTTCTCAGCACACGCGGATCCGGGCTCTCCATCAAACTCCTGGCGGCGCTGGGAGGCTTTGTGGTGCTTGTCGGGCTTGAGTTTCTGCTGCGCGCGGTCGCCTCCATGTTCCGCCCGCAAAACGACAACCGTGAGCCGACACTGATCGCCACAAGCCTGATTGCGGGTGCTCTTCAGTGGCCGCCGCAGCCTTTGGTCAGCATTCAATCGGAGTTGCGAAGCAGGCACGGCATCGATCTTCGGCAGATCTGGGCCTTTTCGTTCATTCGCAAGGCCGCTCCAGCCATCATTTTCGCAACGCTCCTTCTAGGCTGGCTGCTGAGCGGCGTGCGCGAAATTCCGATGACCAGCCGGGGCGTATACGAGCGGTTCGGCAAGGCCGAGGGCATCCTGCATTCTGGTCTGCACATCGGCCTTCCTTGGCCATTTGGCCGTGTCATTGCCATCGAGAACGGCAGCGTGCATGAACTGGCAACCTCCGCCAGCACGAACGCCGATGGCGAAGCGCTGGCCGATGCCGAGGGGCCTGCGCCGGAAAGTGCGAATCGACTGTGGGATGCATCGCACATCAGCGAGAAATCACAGCTTATCGCCAGTGGCACGGGCGGCGAACAGAGCTTTCAGATCGTCAACATGGACGTGCGCTTCGTCTACCGCATCGGCCTCTCGGACCAAGCGGCGATGAAGGCCGCTTATCGGATCGCCGATCTGCCAGCCTTGGTCGAAAGCACCGCGAACCGTGTATTGGTGCATGATTTCGCCAGGAGAAAGCTTAGCGACGTATTGAGCGAAAGCCGGTTGTCGCTGGCAAACGATATCGCCTCGGCAGTCCAGAAGAACATGGATGAGCTGGACAGCGGCGTCGAAATCCTGGCGGTCGTCGTCGAGGCTATCCATCCGCCCGCCGGCGCGGCCAATGCGTTTCACGGGGTCCAGGCGGCGCAAATCAGTGCGGAGGCGCTGGTTGCACGCGAGCGGGGAACGGCCGCCGAACAGGCAAACGAGGCGCAATTGAATGCCAGCCTCGCGCAGGACAACGCGACGGCGACGGCAAGGGAAGGCATAGCCGCTTCAGAGGTCGCAAAACTGCGCTTCCAGGCTGAGCAATCAGCCTTCCACGAAGCGGGACAGGCGTTCTTGACAGAAGAATACTTCAACCGACTGATGATGGGCCTATCCCACTCGAAGGCTCTCGTCCTTGATCATCGCATCGGCGGAAGCATTGCTCCGACCCTCGATCTGCGGAGCATGATGTCCCCGGTCGCCCCCGACACAAGTGCCGAGCCTGGCACTCCATATCAAAGCGAAGAAACCGGCCCATGACTAACGCGCACGCCCATCCGGCCTCGGACCACCACGAGCACGATCATCATCATTCTCACGACGATGATCACAAGAAAGCAATGCCCTTTCGGTGGTTTCGCCTGGTTGTCGCGATGATCGTCGTTGCCATCATTCTGGTCGCCGCCTGCCTTGTGCAGGTGAGATCGGGGGCTGCGACCATCATCACCAGGTTTGGCAATCCGGCTCGCGTTCTGACTGATCCTGGCCTTGCCTTCCGGCTGCCCATTCCCCTGGAAAAGACCATCGACGTCGATCTGCGCGCCAAATCGACCTCCAGCGGCCTGCAGGATGTCGGAACTAGGGATGGGCTGCGGATCATCGCTCAGGCCTACGCAATCTGGCAGGTCCCTTCCGATCCGGATGCCATCAAGCGCTTCGTGCGGTCGGTTCAGAACCAGCCGGATCAGGCAGCCGCCCAAATCCGTACGTTCCTCGGATCGTCGCTGGAGACCACGGCCAGCAATTTCGAACTGTCGTCACTGATCAATCCCGATCCGCACAAGCTGCGGATCGATGCCCTGGAAACACAGCTCAAGACGCAGATCGCACAGCAATTGTTCGATACTTACGGCTTGCGGGTTGTCGATGTCGGTATCGAACGCCTGACCCTGCCTTCGGTGACGTTGAGCGCCACCGTCGACCGCATGCGGGCAGAGCGTGAGACGATCGCCACCGAACGTGCGGCGGTCGGCAAACGCCAGGCCGCGGAAATCCGTTCCGCAGCCGAACGTGACGCAAGAGTTCTGCAGGCGGACGCGACCGTGAAGGCCGCCGATATAGAGGCGAAATCCCGTGTCGAAGCGGCGCAGATCTATGGAGCGGCCTATAAGAGCGCGCCGGAACTTTACGAACTGCTCCGCTCCCTCGACACGCTCGGTACCATCGTCAATTCCAACACGCGCCTTGTCCTGCGCACCGATGCAGCACCGTTCCGGGCCTTGGTCGATGGACCGCCCAGCGCCGCGTCGGCAGGCGGAGCACATTAGAGATGGGTGCGGTCGGGGATAGGAATTCGACAGCGCAGCATCAGGCTGTTCGTCTGGTGTCCATGCTGCTGTCCGCGGTCATGGTGCTTGCGGCGGCCGGTTGGGCAACATCCAATATACGGGAGATCGCACCGCAAAACCGGGCCGTCGTCTTTCGCCTGGGCGCCTTGAACCGGGTGCAGGAATCCGGCCTGTTATGGGCCTTTCCCGCGCCTTTCGAAAAGGTCTTACTGCTGCCCGACGGCGCAACGGTTCTGGAACGCCGAATCGATGGATTGCTTCGCTTGCCCGCGACTCAAGCGGCCGAGGCCGACAATACGGCGAAGAGCGATACGCTGGCAGGATCGGGATATCTGCTGACCGCAGACGCCAGTGTCGTTCAGCTCGATATCCGCGTCTTTTATCGGGTGACCGACCCCTTCGCCTATGCCCTGCAGCAGGAGCATGTCCTGCCGGCACTCGACCGAATCGTGACGCGCAGCGCCGTTGTGATCTGCGCTTCCCGCGATCTGGACAGCATTCTGGTCGCGCGCCCGGACCTGGTCTCCGCCGACAGCAATGTCGCCGAGCGTCGTGAACGGCTGCGCGCCGACCTGGTGAACAGCATCAACACCAGCCTGAGCTCGCTAAAGTCGAAGAGCATGGGTCTTGGGATCGAGATCGACCGTGCCGACGTTCAATCCGCACTTCCGGCAACGGCCGTGAGTGCGTTCGATGGCGTGCTGACCGCAAGCCAGCAGGCAGCGCAGGCGATTGCATCTGCACAGAACGACGCGGAAAAGGACAGGCAGGCCGCCGATCAGGAAGCCGACCGGATCATACAGGTGGCGGAAGCCCAATCCAGCGAGCGTCTGGCAAAGGCGCGCGCCGACACGGCCATCGTCACCGGTTTTGCAAGCGCGCAAGGGTCCGATCGCGACCCCGGCCTTCTCTGGCGCCTCTATCGCGATCGCGTTGCCAAAATCTTGTCGCAGGCGGGCTCCGTTGTCACAGTCGACCCCAGGGACGACGCACGCCTCATCCTGCAGGGAGCCGACAAATGAGTGTCGCGACCGCTCACTCGCACGGCTCCCATGGCCATGAGCACCATCATGGCCATGCGCTCAGCGCCGGTCTGCTGACCGCCAACGAAAAGCAGGCGGCGGCCGTTCAACTGACCCTCGCCATGATCGCCTTGAGCCTGCTCACGCTCGGCATCGCCTGGCGCTGGCTTGCGCCGGATGAAGAGGGCGTCGGCCAGCTTCTTCTGGCGGCTGCCTCACTGATCGTTGCGGTTCCTGTCATCCGCTCCGGTTGGCATAGCCTGCGCCATCCAAGTCTGCATGGCATCACCGATCAACTGATCGCTCTCGCGATGCTGGCGGCCTGGGCGACGGGCGACCTCCTGACCGCCGCTCTCCTCCCGATAATAATGATATTTGGCCATGTTCTTGAGGAGCGCAGCGTCATCGGATCGAAAGAGGCCATGGAGGCGCTGGCGCGCCTGACCCGCAGCCACGCCCGGCTGATCACGCAGGATGGCGGGACGCGTGAAGTGGACAATGTCACCCTGAAGCCAGGTGATCTGGTGGAGGTGAGAGCCGGAGACCGCGTTCCCGCCGACGGTCGCGTTAGGCGGGGACAGGCGAGCCTCGACACGGCCCCGATCACCGGCGAATCGTTGCCTCTCGAAGTAAACGCCGGCATTGAAGTCTTCGGCGGCGCGATCAACCTGGACGGCCGCCTCGAGATCGAGGTGACCCGAACCGGCGAGGATTCGACGCTTGGAAAGGTCATCGCGCTGATGCAGCGCGCGGAAAACTCGAAGCCGCCGATCACACGGCTTTTGGAGCGCTACGCCCACCAATATCTCGGCTTCGTGCTGACGATAGCAGCCATTGCCTGGTTCCTCACCTATAATGACCAGATCATGCTTGCGATCCTGGTAGCAGCCTGCCCCTGCGCCCTGGTTTTGTCCGCGCCGGCAACAGCGATTGCCGGCATCGCGGTCGCAGCGCGTCACGGCATTCTGATCCGCAGCTCGGCATTTCTCGAGGAGCTGGCCGATCTGACCTCCATGGTCATCGACAAAACCGGCACTCTCACGTTCGGCAGGCTTCGGCTGCAGGACGTCAGGTTGACAGGCAATACGGACCGGGAGACCGTTCTGGCCCTGGCCGCATCCCTGGGTGCTGCCAGCAGCCACCCGGTCAGCCGGGCGCTAGCCTCACTCGTTGCCCATGATGCTTACCATCCGCTGACCAACGTCCGCGAACTTCAAGGACTGGGTGTCGTTGCGGGCGCGGCAACGGGCGAAGTGGCTCTCGGACGTCCTGAATTGTTCGAGCGTTTGTCAGTGACCATTCCTCCGGTTCCTTCGCATGACGGTCCGCTAGCCGGTATCTGCATCGGCGGAAACTTTATCGCCTGGCTTCTCCTGTCGGACACGGTCAAGCCGGAAGCGGCGGTTGCGATGAAGGAATTACGGGCGCTTGGTCTTCATCGGCAGCTTCTTTTGACCGGTGACCGTCAATCGGTCGCACATGCCCTGGCGCGCGAAATCGGCATAACGGACGTTGCGGCTCAGGCCCTGCCGGCGGACAAGCTGAAACGCGTGGTGAACGAGACAAAAAGCGGCTTCAAACCTCTGGTCGTGGGCGACGGGATCAACGATTCCCTTGCCCTCAAGGCGGGTGCCGTCGGGATTGCCATGGGCGCGGGCGGCGCCGATATCGCGCTCGCCTCTTCGGATATTATCCTGATTGGCAGCGATCTGCGACGGCTCGGCACATGCATCCGCCTCAGCAGGCTTTGCCGCCGTACATTGAGGACCAACGTCATCATCGGTCTCGGCTGGACCGTGGCAATCGTCGCATTAGCGGGGTTCGGTTTTCTTGGAGCGGCGGGAGCCGTCGTCGCGGCGATCCTGCATAATTTCAGCACATTGTTGGTGCTGGCAAACGCCGGGCGGTTGCTGAGATATGACGAACCGCTTGCCGCTCAAAGGTAAGCATGCATCTTTGATAGCACTCAGCGACGATCCCAGCGTCCATGTGCTGCCCGGACGGGAGGGATACCTTGTGAACCACAGGAAGCTCTTCCCTCTCTATCGGGATGAGAAACTGACGGTGCGCAAGCGCGGCGGTCGGAGACGAGCGATGGGCACACGAGCACCGAGGCTAATTCCGATTCCGCCTAAATTCACCCCGTTCTAGATGTGGAGCGTCCGGCTTCTCATCGCCGAGGTCGAGTTGGGCAAGGCAGCAGGATTGGACGTCGACACTTTCGAAGCCGTTGTAGCCGCTGGGGAAGAGTTGTTCGATAGTCCGCGCCACTGCCGTCTGGCCTCCTATCATTTGGTAAAGCACCCCTACCGCAGTACTTATGGATCTTATTCCTGGAGAGACCGATCCTGCGGTATCGCTCCCGGACATACAAATGCTCTCTGAAATGCCTGCGGTGATCACGCTCAGCGTGCCGTTTCGACTCCGTAGCCCCCGCTGAAAGCGCTTCTCAGTTCAACACAAGCCGACCAGTCGGTTCGAGAGGGGTACAGTCGGCAAATCGACATTTAAATCAGTGCCCCCATAATCAGCAGAATGTTGATGCGCTATGTTAGCTGAACTGTCAGGGCATATCAGAGTGCCTGCCTTAAGCGACTTCCGCAGCCAAGCCAATCGAAAAGCTGAAGATCGTGCCGGGGTTTGCAGCCTCGACCCTGAGCACCCCTCCGTGCGCCTCGACGACAGATCGACATATTACGAGCCCCATTCCCATCCCGGTTTCCTTGGTCGTGAACATCGGCTCAAAGATCTTCGCGGAGACGTCGTCCGGAATACCCGGACCGTAGTCGCGAATAGAAATCCTTACCGCCCCATCAACTCTTTCGGAAATAATCTCGACCTCACGATCCGCTTCGGGAGTGTCGAACATCGCTTCCATTGCGTTGGTTAGCAGATTAAGGATGACTTGCTTGATCTGGGTAGCATCCGCGGCGACCTTATCGCTGCTGACATTGAGTTTCATAACCACTCGGGTGTGGCTTCGCTCGATCTCAGAACGCGCAATAAGCATAACTTGTTCAATTAGTGAATCGACATTCGTGGGTTCTGCCGATTGCGGCGTTTGCTTTGAGAGCGCGCGCAGCGAACGTATGATCTCCCCGACGCGCTCCATGCCCGCTTTGATACCCTCAATATCCGTGATCGCTTCAGCAATGTCGGGCTCCGACCGTTTCAACCAGCGAAGCGATGCAGATGCCGACGCCGATATAGCCGCAAGCGGCTGTGCGATCTCATGCGTAATAGAAGCCGCCATACTACCCAAAGCGGTGAGTTTAGCTTTCCTCTCTAGTTCGGCTCTAGCGTCTCCCAGCTCGGTTTCGCTTTTCAACCGCAACTCGTTTTCCTTGACAAGATTGGCGTAGAGCCGCGCGTTTTCCAGTGAGATCGCGGCCTGAGTTGCGAGGAGTTTGAGAAGCGCTATCCTGCCTTCCGTGAAGACTCCCGAAACCATATCGTTTTGGAGATAAATGAAGCCGATGAGGCTCCCTCGCTTGAGGAGCGGCACGCACAGTACCGAGCGAGTAGGGTGGCTGTCGAAATAGGGGCCGTGAAATTCTTGCCCGTCGAGCCTGGCGTCTGTAAGAACCAGTGGCTGGCGGGTGCTCATCACCGCGTCGATGATGGAATAGGGGATGGCGCCGTCAAGAGGAAGGCCAGCGGTTCTCACCACCACGGTTTCTCCCTCCATCCAAGCGGTCGCCTGAACATTCAACTCGCCCTCGTCAATTGAAATGAGCAATCCACGGTTCGCCCCGGCATGCACGAGCATGCTTTCCATCAGCGTTTCAACAAGACGGTCCAGGAAGACCTCCTCCGAAAGCGCCTGTGACGCCGCCACGACCGCTTCTTGATCCAGCGGGATCTGTGATGACCGAGGGAGATCACCGTAATTGTTTAAGGTATAGGAGAACTCCTCACGAAGCCGGTCCGCCTTTCGGTCTGCTCCCCATCGCTTATACGTGTCTAAAGCAGCTTGGATGTAAAGACGAGTGCTGACGGTGCTGCCTCGCCGAGCGCTAAGAGCCCCCGCCAGCTCATATGCTAAGGCCTGTTCGTGTATGAACCCTGAGGATTCCGCAGCCAACACTGAGCGCTCGAACAGAGATATCGCCATCGCGTGGTCGCCGTTGAGACGAGCCATTTCGGCTTCGATGAGCAAAAGCTTGTTTTCGAAAGTCCTGGGGTTTAAGGCTGCCCAGGTGGCAAAGCGTCCTCGCAGGTATTCCAGCGTCTGGCAGTTCACGGATCCACGAGTGTATTCGGTCTCAAGCTTTGCCAAGGAGAGTGCAAGGAACAGGCTGCAGTACGCGGTGTCGATGTGAGCCGCCATCAAAGGAATGAGCTCGGCTGCCTCCCGAAGCGCGACAGCGGCCTCCTGGAACGCGCCGTCGTAATAAAGTGAGACACCCTTATAAAGCTGGACCCAGAAGATTGTTGATGTGGCGACGATTTTCTCGTTGCCGAAGGTCCAGTCGATTTCAGGCAGGCTACCGTTGTTCCATCCGGATAGCGTTCTAACGAGGTTTAGCTGTCCGGTTACAAGGTGCTCAATGTCTTTGTAATTGAGCTGTCGTGTTAACGCGATCGCACTAAGGGCTTCTTCCGCAATATCGGGAAGATCGTGCCCAATAATGATAAGATCCGAAACGAGGTGGTTACGCGCGTAGCACGTCATCCCGACGTCCCCCGCAGCGTGTCCGATTCTTATCGCGTCGTGGATTCGCTTGAGCGAATAGCTCATCGGTTGGGTCCACGCGCTGATCTGGTCAACGGCAACCAATGTCGCCGTGTGTTGCTCTTCGTAACCGTGCTGCTCGACAAGCTCTAACGCTACCTGGCCATACGCAAAACCATCTCGATAGTCGTCATACAATGAGGCAATCATGACCCCAAACCAACTCAGTCCGTAGGCAGACTCTGAGGTGGTTCCATATTCTAGAGTGAGCTCCACCATCTTCGCCATATGCAGGAAACGGAGCCCATCGCGCGTGAAAATGGAAGAAATCAGGGTCGACAGGAGCCCCATAGCGCACTTGATGCGAGGATCTGTCATCTGCGGAAGATTCCGTAACGAAGTTATCTCCCGATCTCCCAAGGCGCGTTTGACATCTTTATAGGCCTTGTCCAATTCGTCGCGAGTTGCGCCGCGCTTGAGGTTAACGCCGAGGAGTTCGAGGCCAAGCAGTGCTGCGTCAATGGCCCCTTCGTAGTCAGAGCCAAGGGTTCGGAGATTGGCGAGCAGTCGAAATCCGGAGGATCGATCCAACGCTGTATTGGCGCGTTCAAGTAGGTCGTCGAGGTGAACAGCTGCGTTCTTCAAATCAGCAGTGGACAGCAAACATTCGCACCACAGCAATCGGGATCGAAAAACTAGCGGATAGGCGGTGACCCACCAGCTCTCATCGGTGAGATGAAACGCAACTTTCCCATACCAGCTCGCTTGAGCGATGGCGGCGGACCGGCGCGCATGGCCTAGTGCGGTCAGCAGGACATCTACGAACGTCTTGCGCTGCCGCTCCGAAAGGTCTCTCGAATCGCATCTTTCTATTTGGCTTGCCGCGGCGAAAGCGGCTTCGCTCGTTTTAATCCCGTTCAGGCTGATCATGTGCTCTGCCACACGCGCATGAACTAGCGCGCGCTCGCCACCAGAAAGAAGGGCATATGCCGCTTCTTGAACTCGGTCGTGGGAGAAGCAGTAGTAGTCGGCATCGATTTCGACGAGACCGGAATCGACGAGTTGCTGAGCCAGATGTCGCAATTCTTCCGCACTGGTTGTCAAAATTGTGCATAGCAAACGCTCGGAAGAGCGTGGGCCAATGCAGGCCATCGTGCGAAGAATCTCGCGGTTCTCCGGAGACATTTGCCCGAGTCGGCGGACCATGAAGTCGACAACGTTCTCCGTCGCCGGATAACGCTTTACATCGTCCGCGTTCCAAGACAAGGCGCGGTTCGAAACGGAAAAATCGAGCACCTTCTCGTCGATAAGTGCCTGAAGCATCTGCCGAAGGAAAAACGGATTGCCGGCTGTCTTGGTGTAAAGGAGATCTGTCAGCGTTTCGATCTGCGGGGCATGCGCATGAAGGGCACTCGAGATGAGTTCCTCTGCTGCAATCTTTGAGATCGGCCCCACTCTAATTTCCTTGAACGGGATCGTCGAGTTGCGGACATGGCTCACAAGTCCCTCAGAAGCATGTAGAGATTGGCTTTCTTCCTCCCTATAGGCTCCGAGTAGAAGGATATTTTCTACCCTCTCCGCCACCAGAAGTTTCAGCACCGCGATTGTCGAAGGATCTGCCCACTGAAGGTCATCCATGAAAAGCACGAGTGGAGCGAGATGCGAAGCCAGGACCGCAAGCGTTTGCACAAGGGCTTTCTGGATTCGGATCTGAGCGAGGTGCGGTGGCACTTCCGACATAGGCGGCTGCGCACCCACGACAAGCTCCATCGTAGGCACAAGATCAACGATTAACCTAGCGTGGGTGTCCAGTCGGTTCAGCAAGGCAGTCCGCAACTCCGACAATGTCGCCGGCGTTCTCTGCATAGCTTGCTCGACAATGGAGCGGAGCGTCTGCACTAGCGGAGAGTAGGGTATGTCTCGCTGCTGTTGATCGCTCTTTCCATACGCAAAGACGATCGGGAGCGCTGTGCTCTTTCTCATCGAATTTACGAGCGCGCTCTTACCAATTCCGGCCGCACCCGAAATGAATACCACCGCGCCTTCACGGCTCGTTTTGAATTGATCCATCGCGCCGAGCAATTCGGCTTCCTCTTCGTTCCTTCCATATAGGACCTGCGTGTACGGCTGCCCAACGGGGGCGTCGACTGTACCAAGTTCGAACCTCGAGATTTCTCCCACCGAACTAAATTCGTCTCGACATCGGGCCAGGTCCGCCTGCAAAGCAGCAGCTGTTTGATATCGTTCCATCGGATCCTTGAGCAAAAGCCGATCTATGATCAGACCCACTGTAACCGGGGCATTCGGGCGGAAATGACTGCTGGGATAAGGCTCGACGGCGAGGTGAGCGTGCCTCCACTCTGCGAAGTTGCCGTCCTTGAAAGGAAACTTGCCCGTCAAAAGTTTGTAAAGTAGGACACCGAGCGAGTACAAATCGCTCCTCTGATCGCTAGACGGGTTTGTTGAACGAAGTTGCTCCGGTGCGCGGTATCTTACTTCGTCAGCAAGAATGCCTCCAGTTTTGCCCGCAGCCTCGTCGCGCGACTCGTAACGGGTCCCGATTGCCCTGAGGAGAACGTTGCCCGCCTCGTCGGAAGCAAGATTGATCGGATGCAAAGGGCTGTGGATGTAACCATCTGCATGGGCAGACGTGAGTGCGTTGGTTGCTGCAATCGCAAAGTCGAGAAAAGCCTTTACCTCCATCGCGCCGTCGCTGTCGCATAACCGAGCGACGCTTGAGAATTTAAACAATATTGCCGTCTCATCAGCGGTACGAATGATGTGAGATGGCGTGTCCATCCAATGTGCCGGCGGGTTTGCTGGATTCGCGAACTCCGCCTCGAGTAGAGTCACCGCGCTTTCGGAAATGCCCGACGCGACCAAGGCTTCCCAGTCTTGGCCGACCTTGGAGTTGAGAGAATACAATGTCAGGACATCCGAGCGCCACAAGACCTTGCGTTCGCACGCACTGAACCATGTGGAATCGAGCTGCAACATTATATATCTCCGTGCAATCAACCCGTTACGATAAGCATACGGCGTAATGTCGTTATCTATTTAATTCTATCTTGCATTCACGTAGCAATCTTTCAGCCGGGGCCCGCCGACGCGGTTGCAATGCGAGCGGGTGCCAACAAGGCTGGCAGGCTCCGACGCGTGGCGCTCGCACTTGCGAAGGAAAATCGACCAACAATCGAAAACTGAACTGCATTATTGTGCAGTTGCGAGCGGCAGTCCACTGGAATTGCAGGTTTTTGTTGAGCAATAGCTCCCTTCGAACCAGCAAGTTGTTACGGCGAGATACCTCTGCTCCAGCCGTTGGCGGGTGGTTCATTGCTTGTTGCGTGCCTCATCAAGGAGGATGGAATGCCAGTACCAGCCAACGATAAACCTCCGCAATGCAGAGACGGGGCGATCGGTAGTGAGGCGGCTGAAAAGCATGCAATAGAAAACCAGTGCCGTCACATCGTGACGAGCCGAGGGTGGATGGCCCGGAAAAATACGATCCTGCGCCTGTCAAGGCCAAGCAGTGCTGTCCCGGATGCTTAGTCAGAAACATCTGGCGATGAGTATCATAAGGTGACGGCGGCGAATCTTTGCCACTGAAAACCTTTTCCCAAGCGCTTCGGCAGTTCTTATAGCCTCGCGGCAGTCTCGGGAGGGAAAACGGCACGCGCGGCGTCGGCGATATACTCGGGTATATCGGCCGCAAACCCCAGTTTGGCTAAAGATACATGTCAGTTCGATTCCGTTTAGCAGGCGCGCCGGACAATTATTGCATCATTGAAGCGAACGATGCCGCAGGAGATGGGTTATGCAGTCCAATAGCGCCGCCATAGAGGTCCAGATTTCCGGGATACATCTGTCTAACCTCACCGCTGAAAGGTCGTCGGAGATTTCTCGCCTGCTTTTGGAGGCTCTCGGTTGCATAGACGCCGATGAGGGTTCGGCCATGGATTTGGTGAGGCGCGCTTCGACCTTGCTTCAGCCGACGGAACGGCGGACAGGAATTATTCAAAACTCCAGTGGCGGCCTGGCGACCTGGCAGGTGGCAAAGCTAAAGGCGTACATATCCCAGCGGATCGACAGCGGAATTTCGCTAGCTGAATTGGCGGCCGTTGCAAAGCTCAGCGCGAGCTATTTTTCCGTCGCTTTTAAAACAAGTTTCGGACTCCCGCCCCATGCCTATGTGATGGAATGCCGAATTGAGCATGCAAAGCACCAGATTCTGCACACCGATCGTCCGCTATGCGAGATCGCCTTGGATTGCGGGTTGGCTGACCAGGCCCACCTTTCGCGCGTGTTCAAGCGGGTTACCGGTATGACACCAAGCGCCTGGCGTCGCTTAAAAACCATCAAGAGGATCCGAGATAGCCGAGGCCGCTCACCGAGCTACGACCGGCCGTCAGCAGCGAATTAATCGACCGGCCACCTCCACGGCACGGACTCGACGCCAATCGAGGCCTGCGCACAGCGCCTCGACCTGAGCATGGCCCAAGGTCATCAAGCGTCCCTGACGCCTGGCCAAGTGAACGTGTGTTCCTCCAATCGCTTGTAGGCCATCACCAGATCGGTGCCATCCCAGTAGATCAGCTTCAATTGGTCCGCCTTGCGCAACCGGCATACGAAGACCGTTCCGATCAACGGGTCCTTGTGCAACTCGTTCTTGACCAGTGCCGCCAATCCATCATGGCCCTCGCGGAAGTCGACTGGCTAGGTCGCCACCATGATCCGCACGCGGTTCGACGGAAAGATTGTACCGGAACAGCGCACCGCTGCAAACTCCACCGGGTCCTCGGGTGCTGGCATAACCAGCTTGCCCCGCCGCGCCTTTGTCCAAGTGGTGCTTTAAGCCATGCCGCTTTGCAACCTCATTCACCAACGCGTCCGGCCGCAGGCTCTCCCAAACGATCTGCAGCTTTGACCTCACCGGCCAGTGTCGGTGTGCCTCACGTCCAGGCTTCCTGGTCATGAGAATCTCCAATTTGGTCTCCGTGGAGAGATTCCCGTTGCACGTCCATGGAAAGCCGATCGCAGATCAGGACGGCAAGAGCAAAGTGGGCGAGGAACACCGCTTGCCAATCAATTTGCGCCACAGAGTTCTGTTGGTCACGGTCTTGTAGCGATGCGCTGAAACGTCTTACGGAGTTTCAATTAGATGAGATCAATGGTGCTGGGTGCCGCCGCGTTGATCATAGAGACTAGCTTTTCACCCTCGAACGGCTTTTGAAGCATAGGAACATCGGGACCAATTTGTGTGCGCACGGCGTCGTAAGAAGACGCCGTGAGAAAAATAACGGGCGTTTGAATATCGCGGCTCCGAAGCAAATTGAAGAGGTCGATACCGCTCATTCCCCCCATCTGCACGTCGGCCAAGATGCAAGCTGAGGAGGACGCCTCTTCAGAAGACAAGAACTCCTCGGCAGAAGCGTATGATTTAACGTTGAAGCCGAACGAGCGCAAAAGACGTCCGACAGCCTGGCGCACGGTTGCCTCGTCATCTACGATGGAAATTTGAGGGCGGATTGGCACTTCTTTTGAAGCCGATCTCCGATTACAATCGGGCTAGTGATCGTTTCTCCTACCGGCTTTCCGGATAAAAGGAAACTATACCCGCGTATATCGCCGCAATCTAGAAGTTGCTGTGCAGAGTTCTCACCGCGGCGCTGCCGCGCCACTCGGCGGTGTCTTGCTTTGAAGGGCCAGCACTTCTGACATACGAACCAGGTCTGCAAATGTTCGGGCCATCATCTTTTTATTTACCTTCCCGCGATGAATCTTCACCGTAATCTCGCTCAGGCCAAGCTTTCCGGCTATTTGCTTGTTCAACAGGCCTGCCGTCGCCATTGTCATAACCTCGCGCTCACGCGAGGAAAGCGTCTGAAATCTCGTCCTAATGTCCTGTTCTCGGAAACTGGCGGCGGCTTGCTGTTTGCTCCGCTCGACTGCGGAGGCAACGGCATCCAATAGGTCTTGTTCCCGGAATGGCTTCGACAGGAAATCGACGGCACCGGCTTTCATGGCTGAAACCGTCATGGGAATGTCGCCATGACCCGTGACGAATATTATCGGGACGGCTGTTTCGTCATCAACGAGCTTGCGCTGGAATTCTAATCCGCTCGTAAACGGAAGCCGAACATCGAGGATGAGGCAGTTGGCACTGATCAGAGCCCTACTGTCATGAAGTTCTTGCGCGCTTTCGAACGCCTTCACTTCATAACCAACCGATCTCAAGAGGCTCTTAATCCCGTCTCGAACGAGTTGCTCGTCGTCAACGATGACGACTATGGGCTTCTCAGTCATACGCGTTCCCGTCCCGATTGCGCCGGAAGGTATTTTAAGGATCCCTAAGATCGGTTTCAACTATACCACGGTATATGATGGACAGCAGATTGAGGTTTCAGCGATCATTTTATGACATCATTTTTGTGACTACCGCCCAGAGTTAGACTCAGGACCATGGTAGTTCCGTCAGGTATGGAAGCGGCCACATCCAGGCCGCCCCTTGCATTTCAGCAATACGTGTATGTCTAGTGGTAGCTCTCGTCGGTGGGTACTTTTCCCTTGAAAAGGGAGTAGACGAGGAGCGTGTAGACGAGAGTGATTGGAAGCACGAAGAGTCCCGCGCCCCAAAACATGAATGCCAAGCTCGAATGCGGCGCGGCAGCTTCCTGCAGCGTTATCGAAAAAGGTATGATGAAGGGTAGGAACGAGCCTGCCAGAGTCCCGTAGGCAGCGAGGAAGAGAAACGCCGTTCCAAAGTATGGCAAAGCATCAATACGTGTCCGACACCCCAAGTAAACTAGATAGCAGCTCACCGCCCCAATCAGTGGAAACACCAGCAACACCGGTCGCTCTATCCAACGGTTCATCACGGGGAGTTCCATCCAGATTGACAGGATAAGGGCCAGAACTAGGAAAATCAGTACGCCGGTCAAAAGACGCGGTATATAGGAATATGCTGTCGCCCGCAGATCACCTTGTGTCTTCTTAACGAGCCACCCCGCTCCGAGAAGAGCGTAGCCGAGGCATAGCCCTATTCCACAAAGAACAGCGAAAGGGGACAACCAATCCAACGGCCCGCCGGTGAAGCGTCCGTCTTGGTTCTTAATGCCCTCAACCATTGCACCGATCGCCGCGCCCTGCACGAAGGAAGCCACGATCGATCCCGCCGAAAAGGCGATGTTCCAAAACCACTTGCGCGTAGCGCTTTTCTCGCGGAACTCGAAAGCCACACCGCGGAAGATGAGTGCTGAGAGAAGAAGAATTATTGGGATATAGAAAGCGCTCAAAACGAGCGAATAAACAACGGGAAAAGCCCCGAAGAGAATGGTACCCGTCAAAACAAGCCAAGTCTCATTACCATCCCAAACAGGTGATATCGCGTTCATCATCTGCCGCCTACGAGCCTCATCCTTTGTGAAGCCAAACAGGATCCCCACTCCGAGGTCGAACCCGTCCAGCAGTACGTAGAGTATGAGGGTAAGAGCGAGAACCGCAGTCCAGAATTCAACCATTTCGTTTACTCCGCAGGGTTGATTTTGGGGTCCCGGATGTCCCCTCCGATGGCCAGTGGTCTTTTCGGGTTGATTACGTCTTCTATTTCGTGCGGACGCATCTGAGGTCCACGGCGAAGCATCCGGTAAATGTAGACAATTCCGGCGGCCGCTATCGTAGTGTAGATGAGTGCGAACATGACCAGGCTGATCGCGACTTCTCTTACTGTCAGAGATGGGGTCACAGCCTGCGCGGTCCGAAGAACGCCGTATACCGCCCATGGTTGTCTGCCTACTTCAGCTGTAAACCAGCCAGTCAAAGTCGCTATAAAACCGAGCGGGAAGCAAAAGAAGATGGCCCAAAGAAGCCATCTCTTCCCCTGGATTAGTCGTGCGGAGGTCGTCCAGTAACCGTACCAGGCCACCGCGAGCATCAATAGACCACAGCCAACCATGATCCGGAAGGCAAAGAACGGTATCAAAACGGGAGGCCGCTGGTCCGGCGGGAAGTTTTTGATGCCGAGTTCTTCTGAGTCGAAGCTCATGGAACCGATCAGACTGCCCAGGTAGGGGATAGCGATTGCGAACTTGTTTGTTTCTGTACTTTCGTCCGGGATAGCAAAAATGATCTCTGAGGCGGGCTTTTCGTTTTCCCAGCGCCCCTCGATGGCAGAAAATTTGGCCGGCTGTTTATCATGTACATAGTCGCCCGTGAGATGTCCAAAAAACAGCTGGACGGGTACGAGAATGGACGCCAGTCCTAATCCCATCTTGATCATTGCCGTCCCTTCTGTGACAAGCCGGCGTTCGATCAAGTACCACGCACCTGTCGCCGATATGCAAAACGCCGTGGTGATATATGCGGCGAGAACCATGTGTGGGAAACGCACCCAGACGACAGGGCTAAATATGATTGCCATCCAGTCGGTGGGTATGAACATGCCCTGGTCGTTCAGTTCGAACCCGACGGGCCATTGCATCCAGGAGTTGTTGACCATGATCCAGAATGACGAGAGGCTGGTGCCGAGTGTAACCATCGCGCATCCAAAGAGGTAGAACCACGACCGTACGCGCTTACGACCGAACATCATGACGCCAAAGAAACTCGCCTCCAGCGCGAATGCGGTGAAACTCTCATAGCCCAGCAGCGGACCCTGGATTGGGCCGGTTTTGAGAGAAAGCTCGCTCCAGTTAGTGCCAAACTGGAACGCCATCACAACTCCAGTCACGACACCAAGTCCAAATGCGACCGCGAATATTCTGAGCCAAAAGTCGAAAAGGCGTCGGTAAAGTGGGTTTCCAGTCAAGAGCCGTAGGGCTTCGAGAAAAGTAAGAAACGCCGCAAGCCCGACAGTGAATGCGGGAAATAAGATGTGGAACGATACGGTGAAAGCGAATTGTATTCGCGAAAGAAGCAGTGCGGTTATATCCATTTCGAACCCCTAAGTTTGAAGTCGGCATCGGCCAAACTTACGACCTGAGAACTCCGTCTGACGGCGAAGAGCGATGCCGTTGCAACGAGGATGAGTGATGAGTGGCCGCGCTGCCTGAACACGTGCGTCAGCCGAGACCTGATCGGTGTGACGTGGTGATTGACCATCGCGCGCTGTTTGACAGTTTTCCGGTGAGCGATCAGAAGCGCTTGCGCTTTCGCATAATCAGGCTTCTTCGCCGTAGCGACCGCGGGATCGCTACAACGAAGAGAGACGCTTGGAGTTAGCTCCAGAGGTTGGTCTTTGCTAAGTCGATTAATTCGTCCTCGCGACCATTGAATACCGCCTTGACCATGTAGAGCGTGAAGCCCTTGGCCATTTCCGGTTTGATTGAAGGCGGAATTGGCAGTTCCGTCCGTGCTACCACGGCATCGACGAGCACCGGTCCGTCATGAGCTAACGCCTCCCTAAGGCCGGCCTCCACTTCATCGGGCCGTTCGATGCGCACACCTTTGATTCCTATTGCCTCGGCCATGGCGGCGAAGTTCGGGTTGGTGAAGTCGGTTCCGAAAGGAAGAAAACCAGTCGACTTCTGTTCAACCTCCACGAAACCTAGAGCGGAATTGTTGAAGACGACGACTTTTGCCGGGAGCTTTAGCTGAGCGAGCGTCAACAGTTCGCCCATCAGCATGGAGAGGCCACCGTCACCGGACATTGAAATAACCTGCCTTCCGGGGAACGACGCTTGCGCACCGATCGCATGAGGGAGAGCATTGGCCATCGAGCCGTGCCAGAACGACCCGACCAGACGCCGCCCACCGCTGAGTGCGAGATACCTTGCCGCCCAAACCGTGGGCAAACCGACATCGCACGAGAATATGGCGTCTTCACTGGCCAGGTCGCTCAAAGTCTTGGCGATCTGCTGCGGATGTATGATGTGTTTACTGCGCTTTTCGTCAGCCAGACTGTCGAGGGCGTTTCGGGTCTTCTTATAGTGAATTAGCGCCTGTTCAAGATGCCCGGAATCGGGTTGGTCCTTGATTGAAGGAAGAAGCGCGCGCACGGTGGGGCCAACGTCGCCAACCAAGCCGACATCGACGGGTGCGCGGCGACCGATTTGTCCGGGGCGAATATCAATTTGCGCGACGCGTACAGACGTTCCTACGGGGTAGAACTGCCTGTAGGGGAAATCCGTACCCAGCATCAGAAGCACATCGCAATCTTTCATTGCGTAATAGCCTGATGAGAAGCCGATAAGGCCTGTCATGCCCACGTCGTAGGGATTGTCGTGTTCGATAAATTCTTTGCCCTTCAAGGCATGGACAATCGGTGCTTTCAGTTTCTTGGCCAACTCAATCACTTCGTCGCGGGCGTTAGCGACGCCGGATCCGCAGAAGATCGTGGTCCGCGTCGACCCGTTGAGTACATTTGTAAGCTCTGCAAGTTCTTCCTGTGCAGGAACGACGACGGGGGCCTTTGGAAGCAGGCCCGAAATGCGCGGCCGGTACGGGGTTTCCGCCGGCTTCAGGGCGACGTCGCCTGGGATGACAATCACGGACACCCCCCGCCTGCCAGTCGCTTCGCGAATAGCGATCTCCAATGAGCGCGGCATCTGCGAAGTGTCCGAAACAAGCTCGCAGTAGTGGCTGCACTCACGAAACAGGTCCTGAGGGTGTGTCTCCTGAAAGTAGCCCGACCCGATCTCGGAGGACGGGATTTGCGCCGCGATTGCCAGAACTGGTACCCGCGAACGGTGGGCGTCAAACAAGCCGTTGATCAGGTGAAGGTTACCTGGACCACAGCTGCCAGCACAAACGGCGAGGGAGCCGGTCAGATGGGCTTCAGCGCTGGCGGCGAAAGCAGCCGCTTCCTCATGCCGGACGTGGATCCATTCGATCTTTCCGTGCCTGCGGATCGCGTCAGTTATTCCATTGAGGCTGTCGCCGACCACCCCGTAGATACGCTTAACGCCCGCTGCGGCTAAGATTGCGACGAATTGATCTGCTGTCGTTTCGGACATCTTGGTTCTCCAGATGGGTTGCGATCGGGACCAAGTGGTAAGATCTTCATGTCGATTAAGTCTTGTCGAAATTCGTTGCCCGACACCATATGTTCAGGCAAATGCAAGAAGCTGCCTCCTATGCTTGGTGGCAGAGACGCCGGAGGATCACGCCTCCGATTGCTGTGTCAGGCACCTCCAAGCCACCCAGGTCCTTTCCTTGCTCTTGCGAGTAGAAGAGATGGGTGTAGCGATGAAGTTTTTTCTTCCTATTCGATTGGGGAGCCCGCACGGGGCCTCGAGATAGCCGAGATCGGAGGCAAGCGCCCGCAGCGTATTTTCCCCCATGCCTTCCTTGGCCAGATGCTTTAATTTGCCGACATCGTCGTCCGTGAGCAGTGTTGCCAGCTAGTCGCGGCGATCGAAGGGCAGGATGGCGTCAAGCGCATCCAGCTCCTCGGCGCGCTTGAGAACCTCGGGCGTTTCCGATTTCGGACTTTTGGCCATGCCGCTAGTCATCTTTCCAAGGATTTACAAGGTGCAAGCCGATCGCCTCGAAGTCAGGGATAGTGCGTGTCGCAAGTGATGCACCGCGAGACAGCGCAATCGCGGCAATTTGAGCATCGAACTGGCTGATTGGGCGCCCGACCCGGCGGCGATGGGTGGCAATTGTCGCGTAGAAGTCGGCAGCGTCGCGATCAAACGGCAGCACGCGCCCGGAAAAATCCTCAGAGAATATCGGAAGAATGGCGGCCTCAAGCTCGCGGCGACGACGGCCTTCCGGAAGAAGCCGCAGCCCATACAGAATCTCGGCTTCTGTGACGGTCGTTGTAAACATCGAAAGCGGTGGTTGCTCACTCACCCATGCCATGACAGCCATGTCCGGTGACGGCGCCAACAAGTCGGAAAGAACGTCGGTGTCGAGGATAATCACCGGTCAAACTCCGGAGCATCGCGAATGGGGTCTCGGGTGGGAATAGCAAGCTCGACACCGCCGACAGGTGTAACGCGCGCGCGAATAGTTTCAGCGAGGTTGCGTGCTGGTCTTTCGCTGGCGGCGAGCACTGATCGGAGGATATCGCGGGCTTCATCTTCCATCGAACGGCCATGAACAGCGGCACGCACACGCAGACGCTGCTTCAGCGCATCATCGATATTGCGGATTGTCATGCTCGCCATCCGGTCTCTCCATAAATCAATGATGGCAATCTAATCATTGATGGCATCATTTACAAGCGTTGCGTCTTCGCAGGTATCCAACCAAGAAGCGCGATTGGGGAGGGCATTTCGGCCCCGACGATGATCCATAAACCGTGAAAAGAAAGCTTCGATCACTCCGGAATTAGCGTAAAAATTGTCGTTGCACGAACTGAATAGCGATGCAGGGTAGAAGCTACGCCAAAAATCCGACACCTCTGGCGCCTTGCAGCGGTTCAGGGCATCCTATGAGGGCTGAAAATTGTGTTTATGGCAGTTGGAGGAAGGCCGATGCGCTGCTTTACCGTGCTTGGACCCTCGCAGACCGGAAAATCGACAGTGGTGGAAAAGCTCGGCTCCCTGGAGGGGGCGCCGAGAAAATCCAGCTCCCCTTATGG
Source organism: Rhizobium sp. KNZ2-6A (assembly GCF_056755475.1). Taxonomy (NCBI): domain Bacteria; kingdom Pseudomonadati; phylum Pseudomonadota; class Alphaproteobacteria; order Hyphomicrobiales; family Rhizobiaceae; genus Rhizobium; species Rhizobium sp. KNZ2-6A. The sequence continues at coordinate 24,562 of NZ_JBNDIC010000018.1, forward strand.
ATTGAACCTCACAGAATTCACCTTCGGAAACGAGGCGTGGTGTGCGCTGGATGCGCCAGGACCCAACGAAGCGTTGGCGCATGCGCAGCATGCGCTTCTTGCCAGTGACGCCTGCATCCTGTGTGTTTCATCGGCTCCTGAGGAGGCTGTGCTCGCCGCGCCCTATCTGCGCGTAATCGAGGCCTCGGGGACGCCCTGTATCCTTTTCGTCAACCGGATGGACGAACCGAGAGGGCGGCTGAGGGATGTGATTGCAGCGCTTCAAGACTACGCCAGCCACACGCTTCTGCTTCGCCAGATCCCGATCCGCGAGGGGGACAGGATCGTAGGCAGTTGCGATCTGATTTCGGAACGGGCGTGGCGCTACCGGGAAGGCCAGACTTCGGCGCTGATCGCAATCCCCGAAAGCACCGCCGAACGCGAGCACGAAGCGCGCACCGAGCTCCTGGAACACCTGTCCGAATTTGATGACTGGCTTCTCGAGGAACTGATCGAAGATCGTGAGCCTCCCAGCGATGCGCTCTATGCCATTTCATCACGAGTTCTCAGGGAAAACAGGATTATTCCAGTCCTGATCGGTGCCGCAAGTCACGGCAACGGCATGATGAGGCTGATGAAGGCGCTGCGCCACGAGGCGCCGCCGGTGGGGGTTCTTCGGCAGCGTCTTGCTCATGCGCGCACTATCGATGAAGGCAAGCTGGCCGCGGTGAGCTTCCATGCCTATCATCGCCAGAATGTCGGTAAGACCGTGCTCGTGCGTGCGCTTGGCGATGGATTGCGGCAAGGTGTGTCGTTGGGCGGCTCCGGCCTCGGCGGCGTACAGCATCTCGCAAACGGGCGGTCCAATTCGGCGGTTCTGCCTGCGCCGGGAGATGTCTTCGCGACGGTCAAGTCCGACCATCTGCGCGTCCCTTCGTTGTTGACATCAGGCGCGGTGGTCGCCCCGCCTGAGTGGACGGAACCACCCACGCCGATGCTTGAAAGGATCCTAATTCCGGGCAGCGAGCGCGATGAAAACAAACTTTCCGAAACGCTGGCAAAACTTTCCGAGACGGATCGCGGTCTAACGGTCCTGCAGGAGGAAGGCACGGGCGCTCAACTCGTCCGCGCCCAAGGGCCGGTGCATCTGCGTGATCTCTGCCGAACGCTGTCCGATGTCTTTCACATCTCCGTGACTGACCGAACGCCCAGCCCGATCTACCGCGAGACGATCACGAAACCATCGGAGGTTCATTACCGCCATCGTAAACAGACCGGCGGTGCCGGGCAATTCGCGGATGTGAAGTTGAGCATTCACCCTAACGAGCGCGGCCAGGGCTTCACCTTTGACGAAACCGTCAAGGGCGGCGCCGTTCCGCGCAATTACATCCCTGCCGTCGAAGCCGGCGCGCGCGAAGCGATGGAGAAGGGACCGCTAGGCTTCGAGGTCATCGATGTCGGCGTAACGCTGTCAGATGGTCAGCACCATACCGTCGACAGTTCCGAACACGCCTTCCGGACTGCGTCGAAAATGGGGGTGCGTCAGGCGCTTTCCGAAGGATCGACTGTCTTAATGCAGCCGGTCTTCCGCAGCGAGTTCCACATCCCGTCGGTCTATTCGGGCAGCCTCGTCCAGATCGTCTCCGCACTCAACGGTCAGGTTCTCGGCTTCGACCGTGATGAAACCGCCAAGGGATGGGACATCTTTCGGGCGCTCGTTCCGGGCGGCGCACTTGACGATCTGGCGCGAGCGCTGCGCTCGGCGACGCAGGGCATCGGCTATTTTTCAAAGACCTTCGATCACTTTGAGGAACTATACGGCAAGGAAGCGGACGCCATTGTGAGGGCAAGCGAGAAACCAGGCATCGCACACTGAAACGTTCCCGCCACTTCATGCTCGTTGGCAGAGCCGGGCTCACGCCCGCCTTTACGCGCGTAAAACGTTTGCAGTTGTAGTCGCACAGGCCAGCGGTTGGGGCTTGCCTTACGGGGGATGGTCGTGCTTTGGGTACTTGATCAGTTCGCCGATGGCGATCATGTGGAATTCGTGCGTTTGCACGCTGGCTCAAGTCGTTTGGCAAATCACCCGCGTTGCCGATTGCCAGCAGGTGAAATCCACACTGGCTCGCAGAACGTTGAGCCGCAGACAGGACTGGTATGCGGATTACATCCAGGCGATCGTCCAACGCGACGTTCGCGATATCGCGCAAATCGAGCAGATCGCTCAAATGCCGCGCCTGCTACGCATCCTGGCAGAGCATTCGGGGCAACTCGTGAACTATTCCGGAATTGGCGCCGCTATCGGGATGAACCACATCACAACGCAAAAATACGTTGGCATCTTCGAGAGCCTGTTCCTGGCCCGAACCGTGCAACCCTGGTTTTCCAACAAACTGAAACGCCTGACCAAAACCCCGAAAATACATTTCCTCGATTCCGGTCTGCTCGCATCCCTTCGTGACCTCTCTCTCGAGAGACTCCGGGACGAAAGAGGGCAGTTCGGGGCGTTGCTGGAGACTTTCGTTTTTGGCGAGATCCTTAAACTCGCTAGCAGCAGACATACCCGCTTTGAGTTTTCGCACTTTCGCGACAAGCAGCAGAACGAAGTCGATATCGTCATCGAAGACAGAAAAGGGAGGGTTGTCGGTATCGAAATAAAGGCAGCAGCATCCGTCTCGAGTTCTGATTTTTCCGGGTTGCGAATTTTGGCCGAAGCATGTGGAGAGCGGTTTGTTTCAGGCATTGTCTTGTATGACCATGACAAAGTGATCCCATTCGGGGAACGCCTGTCCGCCGTGCCAATTTCGGCATTGTGGCGCTAGCGAGTGGGAATTTCTCTTCAGTCTCCAGACTCGAGCATCCTTGAAACTTCGACCGTTTCGATAAAAATGGGCCTTCGGTTGACAAGAGCGTGTTCCGCGGCGGGCGAAAACGACCGCAACCGTCGTAAATGCTAGTGAGGATGAAAATAGCACCGAAAGGAGGGCCCAATGACTACTATCCATCAGATGCAGTATCGCGAACGGCTGCGATCCGCAAAGGAGGCTGTCGCTCTGATTCCGTCAGGCGCGAAGGTCGCGATGCCGATCGCTGCTGGTCAGCCGCCCGCCATCCTTGCAGCATTTGCCGAACGGGCTCGGGCGGGAGCCGTCGACAATGTGCGGCTCCACTATCTTCTTTGCACTGGCGTCGCGGGAACCAGCGTTTTCGATTTCGACCTGTGCCACCGGATCATTCCGATAAGTTACTTTCACGGAGGCGTGGAGCGTGCGCTCGACAGGAGGCGATCGGCGGAGGCGATGCCTGCCGTCGACCTGGTGCCCTGCCATTTCAGCCAGGTGCCGCGCTCTCTGGTCGAGCATGTCGGGGTGGATACGCTGATTGCAACGGTCGCGCCGATGGATGCGGATGGCAATTTTAGCCTCGGCGCCAGTACCGACTATGCACTCACAGTATCGCGGAAGCCAGGAATTCGGCTGATCCTCGAAGTCAATGCCAAGATGCCTTATGTGCGGGGCGACTGTATGATCCCCGTATCAAGCGTGACGGCGCTGGTCGAAAACGATGTCGGCCTGCCGATCCTGCCTGCCGCTCCGAGCAATGAAGTGGACGATGCCATCGGTGCGATCGTCGCAGGCTTGGTCGAAGACGGCGATTGCCTGCAAATGGGTATCGGTGCCCTACCGGATGCGGTGTGCTCACGGCTTTCGCAACATCGCCGCCTTGGCATTCATACGGAAATGATGACAGTTGGCCTCGCCAATCTGGTCAAGGAAGGCGTTGTCGACAATAGCCGCAAGCAGACACATGTCGGGCGGTCGATCTTCACCTTTGCGCTGGGAGACCAATCGCTTTACGACTTCCTGCACAACAATCCGGACATTGAAGCTCATCCGGTCGATTATGTGAACAACCCTTTCGTCATTGCCCAGAACGACCGGGCTGTGTCGGTCAACGCGACGCTGCAGATCGATCTGAACGGGGCGTGCAATTCGGAATTTATGAACGGCCGGCAGTTCAGTGCATCCGGCGGCCAGGTCGATTTCGTGCGTGGCGCCTATGCATCGCGCGGAGGGCGGTCGATCATCGCCTGTCATTCCACGGCGGCGAAGGGCACGCTCTCGCGCATCGTTCCGGCGCTGACTGGACCGGTGACAACATCTCGCAACGACACCCATATCGTCGTCACGGAATATGGATGGACGAACCTCAAGGGAAAGTCCGTAGCCGAGCGAGCAAGGGCACTGATTGCGTTGGCCCACCCGGATTTCCGCGAGATGCTGGATCGGGCGGCCCATGGGGCAGGTTTTTATGCTGATACCATGTTGAATTGACGAACCTGGTCGCTCTCCTCCGCTAGCGGAACGGCAGTGCAGTCAGAACGTTCCGGAGCGACAGGTTAGTCGATGCTTACATAGTAGCGATAGAGCCTTTTAGCCGGAACAATTCGATGCCGTGAACGTAAGAACAGTCGACCGTGTTGGACCCGGCCTTTTGCGCGTTCGCCACGGCGGCCATGGGCAGCCATTGTTGTTGCTCCACGGCCATCCGCGAACGCATATGACCTGGGGTCATGTCTTCGGCGACCCGAGGGAAATTTGGCAATCATGGGCGACGGATGTCACGGGTCACGGTATCGAAAGTGGCCACCATGTCGCTGAAGAGAACCCTGTCGATCTCGCGAATTCACTCGAACTTTTTTTCAACGATGAATGGCCCGTTGTCCGCGCCACGTTAGCTTTTAGGTGAGGGATGTCAGCGACCCTGTTTATCGCCAGGCGTTCTGCGCCATCACAATAACGCAGCGCAGATCGCTTGTAGTTGCAGCTCAAGGACGTCGGCTGAATGTATCGACGAGCAGGTCCTCTTCTTCGTCGCGCTGACGGCCACCAAGGGCTGAAGCGGCCGACGCTATGAAGGTGCCGACCAATAGGGACAGAGAACCGACCAGCGCGGTCGTAGCACCCGCCTTCCTGGCTTTGTCGGCCGCTTCTTTTGCCCGCCGTCTTGGCATCGTCGATTTGCTTGAGCACCGTATCCACGCGGTTGCGGGCATCCGTTTCGGAAAGGCCCGTGCGGGCGGAAATGATCATCGCGATATAGGATTTGTCTCCATCCGGGATCTGTCCGGCGGTTGCTCCTCGCAGGAGAATTCGCGAGATTTCTGCCACCGCACCCCGATCGTCGGATTGGGCGCGGTCTCCCACCTTTGCGGGCCGGAGGAGGGCGTCGGTAAAATAGGCGGTCGCGTCCGTGTTACCTGTTGGTGAAGCGGAGGCGGCGGCACTGCCATGGTCGGTGCGGTGATCGGCATGGCCGTGACTGCCTTTTTTTAGCGATCGTGCTGGAACCCAACTTCCGGCCGGCCGCCGAAGCCCGAGACCTGGATGGTATCGCAACCATACTAGCGGAGAAAACACTACGGTTTCCAAAGTGGATCTCGCGCTGACTCCATCCGATAGGCGCGAGTGCCGCATCGGAAAACGCTGCCGTGTGATCAATATCAGCAACAGAGAGATTCGTGGGCGCATGCATGTGAGAACTCCCGGGGCCGGTGACGCTATCGGAGCCAACCACGCATCGTCACGAGGATACTTTCTTTCATCTCTGCGACCCAGCTTCGAACGATTTTGACGCGGTCCATGATCCATCTGAGCCAAGCGTAGGTTAGCAGCTTTTCGCGGCCTGCATGAAAAATGCGCTCAACCAGGAGAAAGCTCATCAGATATGCCAATGCGATTATGACGAGCCCCGAGATCACGTGACCTTCGGCAATGACGACCAACGCGTAAACTTTCAGGGGCTCGGCAATCGCGAGCGGCACGACGAAAAGAACGAGTATAACGCCTCGCGGCAATGATCCGACGAACACGCTGAAGTGCGTCACGATTGAAAGCGAAGCGAACCAGCGGACGAGCGGTCGATAGACCGGTCGGGCGATCTCACTGATGATCACGAGGATGGCGATGATGACCCGCAAAGGCAGCAAAAGCAATTGCCAGGCGGACCGGCGTCGGCGTTCGATGACCATCGCTTAGTGCCTCATGTCACTGTCGTTGGCCGATGGCTGCATACCAAGCCGATCGATTTCTCATGAAATTTGCCACCTGCTCAAAAACGCCTTTTCGCTATAAAATGTAGATCAACGTATAGACGCAGGACTTTGAACCCTTCCAACTGACCCAGTCGCCTTGCCGCTTATACGCTCGGCGTCCATCGCCGGTTCGCGTTCGCACGAAAAACATGGAAAAGATCGTCACTTTGTCGTCTCAGTTCAAATCGTTCGCGATCCATATTCGAGATCCAGGATCATCAAGCCCATCTTTCCTGTAAAAAGGCTATTTGATACGCCATGGCGGGCTAAGGCGATTTTGCCCAGCAAAATACAGCAGGACGCGATTACCACCAGGATCAAACAGCTCGGCTTCGCGCCAAAGCCAACTTTTATCTTCCGGCGGGCTTGTGAAATGAAGTCCTTTCTTCTCCAGTTCGCTAACCGTTTCGTCCAAATTCTCGCACTCGAAATAGACGGTTGTCCCACCACCGTTACTCTCGCCTTGATGCAATGAGAATGTGCTATCCCCATCCGGACATAAGAAACGTGCATAGTGAGGACGTGAATCGACGACCGGCTTGAGACCAAGAGTACAGTAGAAGTTCCATCCCGCATCCAGATCAGGCATCGTTACGGTTACTTGATTCAAGTGCATGATCCAGTCCTTCAGAAACAGCCCGTCGTTGCCGTAATAGGTGAGCGACGGTGCAGCACCATGCAGTCATCGCGCGCAAGGAAATTCAAGGGGGCACGAGGATATTCCGTTGTGTAAGGACGCGTTCCCGCAACGATTACCAGGCACCAACGAGGGAGTTGCCGATGAGCGGTATAACGCTTGATTTCCCATCCTGATTCTGCACGGTGATCGATGTCTGCATCAATCTGGGAGATTTCCGGAACCAGTTCGAGGCGACGCTGGCAAGGTCTCCAATCATCGGATTCTTGCGCCAGTCTGCGAAGCGCAGGCGCGTTGCATCGGGTTCGGAACGATAGAAGAAGTCTCCGGATTGGCTTAAATCATTGATGGACAGGCGCATTGATGACAGCGGCCGCTGAAACATCTTCGGCGGTATCACCCAATCCGCCGCACTCTGTGAGAATGCCGGGGCCATGAAATCGATTGCCCAATCATCAGCCTCGACCCAGCAATGGAAGTTCTCGCCAGCGCCGGAGACGTAGCCATCGTCACGCTGGTCTGCGAAGAGGATGTGCTTTCCTTCAAGATTGTAAGCGGCGAGACCGCTCTTCGGCTTTGCCTTGACCTTAAAATGATGTTCGAGGATGAAGGCCCCGAAGGTACTAAAATACATCGAAGCCGTGGCGGGATTGGCATTTTCGTTGACTAGCAGGCTGTTGATGACCCGGTAAATCCGATTGTAGTCGCTTTGCGTGATCAACATGATCCTTCACCCTCAACCCGTGACTGTGCCATCCCGTAAGTCAGGGCGGCGGCTATGTAAACTCCATATGCGGCCCTTTATTGCCGCAACTCGACCAAGCTCACGCCAATCACCGCCCTGCTGTCGACCGTCGACCGCCGTCGGACCGCGCCCAGTGATGAAGATCGGGAGTGAAGCGCCCCGTTCGGGTTTTCCGACTTGTTGAATGGGGTCGTACGCCCGAACAGGACGCAGATCACGCAGGCTATTTATGAGCAGGTAGGTCAATCGCTGGACTGCAGTCTGGCCCGGGCTAAAGGTGATAGGCTGGGATGGCGGAATAATTTCCAGGCGCATACTCTTACAGCGCAAGACCATTATGAAGGTAAAGCGGCGTTCATCATATAAGGCTGACGCCAGTCAGCTCACACCTGCGTGGATCGGCCAAACGGCAAACAATTGATGTTTGAAGAGCAAGGTGAGCTAGATCTGCATGGGGAAAAACCGGGCGTCATCATCGACGCCTCCTGTGACCACGAGCGACGGCATCAAAAGCCCGCATTCCGTTGTGCGGAATTGGCAATCCCGGCGATTGAGGCGGTAGTAAAATTCTGACAATCTGACGTGCGATGACATCAAAAAAGGAAAGCGGGAAACGCGCCGCGCCCAATCCAAAGCCCCTGCTGCAACAGCTCGCGCGCACGCCCGAAAAGCTGTTCGCGAACGCGTTCAAGAACCAATGTGGCGCCCTTTGCTTTCGCTACGGAGATGAAGGTGGCGCGATCGAGATTCTCGTGATCACCTCGCGCGAGAGCGGGCGTTGGATTATCCCGAAGGGCTGGCCGATGAGGGGCAAAGAGCCGCATGAAGCCGCCGCGATCGAAGCGTGGGAGGAGGCGGGGGTTCGCGGTAAAGTGAAAAAGACGCCGGTCGGCCGCTATACTTACCTCAAGGATCTTGCGGACGGCAAAGTCGCACCTTGCATCGTTGACATATTCCAAGTGGAGGTGAGGGAGATCAATGGGGACTTCAAGGAGAAAGGTCAGCGACTGCTGGCCTGGGTCAGTCCCGACGAGGCAGCCCGGCGTGTTCGAGAAATCGAATTGAAATCCCTCCTGGTTAATTTTCAGCCTCGGGAAAAGCCATCGCGACGGAGATGATTAACTCACCCTCGACGGTCGGTAGTGCTCCATCTCAGATCCCATTCTGTCGTACGCCCACTGGACTTTATGATCGCACCTCGCAGGTGAAAGGACAGGCGGTACGCGAATTGAAAACCGGAAGACAACTGAGCCGGCCTTCAGGCTTGCCGCAATCCCCACTCTTTTTCGAACTCGTCCGCAAAGTCGGTAAGCGGCTCGTCCACCGCTCGATCTTGAGATTTTGCATCTGCCTTGGTCGTAATCGGCGCCAGCTCCTTTGCCGACCTTTTGCCGTGTTGAGTTTCGAGAGTATAGGCAATGGGCACATCTGGCCACAGATGGGGCAGCTTGGCCTTCACAACCTCACTGAGATGCACGAAAACATCCGGGCTACCATCGTCAGGCTTTATAAAGCCGCAGCCCTTGCTTGCGTCGAACCATTTGATCTTGCCCCTCGCCATGACGTTCCCATATTGCTTTTGTTGATCGGCTTCGCTCGCATCGAGATCGCTCGCGGGGTTTAAGGCTATACTGCAATTCTTTTCCTGCCTTGAAAAGGCACCCGCTTCCGCGAATCCTGAAGGTTCAACAACCGGTTATGCATCAAAACTCTTCCCAATCACCTCCATGAGCGACTGACACATTGCCGGAGAAAGTATTGGCGATCTTGCGGCCGAGTACCCGTGCCGGTGATGCAACCGGCTTTGCAGCTCCGGGGGCCGGCCGGGGTGCCATCGCAGGCTGAAGCCTGAAGCGCGCAATGAGCTCGCGAAGCATCGTAACCTGATCGGCCAGGCCATTGGTGGCGGCGGTCGATTCCTCCACCATGGCGGCATTCTGCTGCGTGGCCTGGTCCATCTGGTTCACCGCGGTGCTGACTTCTGAAAGACCCGTCGACTGCTCGCGCGCGGCAGTCGAAATGGAATGCACATGTTCGTTTATCTTGACCACGTGGTTTTCAATCTCGGCGAGCGCCGAGCCTGTCGCCGTAACCAGCTTCACGCCAGCATCAACTTCCTGACTGGAACGATTGATGAGCGTCTTGATGTCCTTGGCGGCATTCGCCGATGTGATGGCGGCGGGTGGCGTTGTGCTTGAAAGGCTTGGCGACGACTCGGTTATTGGGTTCGCCGCTCGCCTACGCCAGTTCGATTAATGATCCGCGCACCAATGCCGAAGTCCGATCGACGGCCTACCAGCTCAAGACGGCACGCTTCCCAGCCTACCGTGACCTGAGCGGCTTCGACTTCCCCAGCAGTGGGGTCGTCGGAAGGTCTCTCCAAGCTCGGAGCATGAAGGATCTTGATCCTAATCGTGGGAGCCGATACTAAGAGAACATGCCCCTCCGGTTTACGTTCCGACAGCTCGAATACTTCTTAGCCGTGGGCGAAGCCGGGTCGATAGCCAAGGCGGCGGAAAAAGTAAATGTATCTCCGCCGTCCATATCGGCTTCGATCGTTCAGCTGGAAACTGAGTTCGGCCTGCAGCTCTTCGTGCGTAAGCATTCGCAGGGTCTGTCGCTCACCCCCGGTGGCCGGGTCTTCATGAACGAGGTTGCAAAGCTGCTGGCTTCCGCGGACGCGCTGCACGATATCGCCGGCAATATTAGCGAGAAAGTTCGGGGTCCACTGTCGGTCGGTTGCCTCATGACGTTTGCGCAGCTTGTCATGTCGCCGCTACGAAGAAGGTTCGAGATTACCTATCCCGAAGTGCGGGTCCGACAGTTCGAACCCAATCAGGGCCAACTTTTCGAAATGCTTCGACGAGGCGAGATCGACGTCGCCCTGACATATGATCTCGAGCTCACCCAGGAAATGTCTTTCGAGCCCCTCATGAGGGTTCCCGCTTACGCCATGCTTCCCGAGGGGCACAAATTCGCGGACAAACCTCTGATCACTACAGAGGAACTCGCAGAGGAGCCAATGGTGCTTCTCGATCTTCCTTATAGCCGCGAATATTTCCTCTCCGCGTTCCAGAACAAGGGACTGCGCCCCCATATCGCCGAAAGAACCAGCGATATCGCAATGATGCGCTCGATGGTGGGCAATGGTTTCGGCTATGGCATTGCCAACATGCGCCCGCTCAATGCCTTGTCTCCTGACGGCAAGCCCTTGGTCTTCGTTCCCCTCACCAGTGACTTCCGCGCCTTGACGATGGGACTGGCGCTGTCTGCCAGCGATCACCGCACGCAGACGATCCAGGCTTTCATCGATTGCTGCAGGCTGTTCATCAGGGATCAAGGCGTGTTCGGTGCAGAACCTCTGACGGGCTAAGCTGTAGGAGGTTTCCCATCTCGAGCGCTTTCAGAAGTTCGTTCAGCATCTCATCGCAGGCGTTGAGCTGATCGGCCAAGATATATTCGTCGGGCTTATGGCCCTGTTCCATCGAGCCGGGGCCACAGATCACGGTCGGGACTCCCAACTTCTCGCAATACAGCCCAGCTTCGGTACCGAACGCCACCTTGATCGTGTCGTTGCGACCGACAAGCGACTGAACGAAAGCAACGTATGGAGACGACGCAGGAATGTCGACACCTGGATAGGCATTAAAGACCTCGAAAGCGACGTCGGCCTCAGGAACCTTCGCCTTCGCCTCTGACACGATTTCCTCGGCTGCTTTCTGGAGACGGTGCAGAATTGCCTGTCCTTCTTCAGCCGCAACATTGCGGATCTCGAAATCGATGGTGCAGAGGTTTGGCACAATGTTGAGTGCTGTGCCGCCGCGCATCAGGCCCGCGTGAACGGTGGTATACGGAATGTCGTATCCCTCATCCCTAGCTCCGCATTCCTGGAGCCTCTCCTGCTCCCGCTGCAGAGCTCGTATAAAGTCGGCGCCGAGGTGGATCGCATTAAGGGCAAGTGGTGCGAGAGCCGAATGCCCTTCGCGCCCCTTGAAGAAGGCCCGGACCGACATCTTCCCTTTGTGTCCGATAGCCACCTGCATGCTAGTTGGCTCGCCGACGATGCATAGTAGCGACAGTTGCTGCTTGGCGGCCAGATCCTCGATCAGGCCATGGACGCCGACGCAGCCGATTTCCTCGTCGTGGGACAAGGCGAGCTGAAGCGGCGTGGCGAGGTTTCTCTTCGAAGCCTTGATTGCTAATGCCAGGGCGCAGGCGATGAAACCCTTCATGTCAGTGGTGCCGCGACCATACAGTTTGCCGTCGTGTTTCGTCACCGAAAAGGGAGGAAAGCACCAATCCTGTCCATCAATCGGGACAACATCGGTATGTCCGGAAAGCATAATCCCGGGCCGGTCGGTGGGTCCTACCGTAGCGATCAGGCTGGCCTTCACGCCGTCGGATGATCGTACAATACGGCTCACGATTCCATGCCGCTGCAGAAGATCAGCAACGTAGTCGATCAAGGCAAGATTTGAATCGCGGCTGACGGTCGGCAGGGCGACCAGCCGCTCAAGGATTGAGATACTATCCACCGAATATACCCGCTCTACATCTGGAATGAGACTTCGGCCGTGAAGGCATGCTTCGGCGTTTCGCCCAACGATCACTCATCGCCTGGCACGCCGTAGGATGGCGCCTGCCGTGGATCGAGTGCACGTTGAACATAGGCTTCCATCTGCGGCTTGTAGATCGACCAGAGATCAAACAGAGTCTCGATAGGGCAGGCCTCTGTCCAGTCGCAACGAAGATCGACGACCGGCCAGCTGAGCGTATCGACGATCTTCAGGCCGGCCGAGTGCACCGGTCCAGCCTCGCCGCCAGCGTCAAGACCGGACCGAAGTGCCGTCAGCAGACGGTCGCCGAGATGACCTGAGGACGCGACGAACGCTTCGACGATGGCCTGAGGAACATCCGCGTTTGCGAGCAGATTGCCCCCCGAGGCTACATCTGGGCCATTTGCCTGCGTCCAAATCCCCAGGGAGTTTGGTCCTGAATGGATGGCTGTGTTGCCGTGCCGGTCTATCGCCAGAACCTGACGATACTCGCGAAAACTACTGCGGCGCTTCATTTCATCCACAGCGGCTTCCGCGGTCAGGCCCTGCTCCATCAGGTCAAGCGTAAGAGGGCCCAAAGCCGGATCGGTTACGTTCTGTGAGGCGACGGCGCCGACGCCGGCGCGAGCGTGGGAGCATCGGGCCGCAACGGCCGGGGAGGAGGAAGAGATGGCGATCCCGAACATGCCGGTGCGAACGCAACGTGCGACGAGGGAGAAGGTCATCTGGTCACTCCGGAATCACCGCTGTTGCATCGATTTCTACGAGCCACTCCGGGCGAGCCAAGGCTTGAACAACCAGACCTGTCGAAACTGGGTAGACGCCTTTGAGATATTCTCCCATCGTCCGGTAAACGGCCTCTCTATGCCTGACGTCCGTAATGTAGACGACGACCTTGACGAGGTCCTCCATGGTGCCTCCGGCTTCTTCGATCAACTGCCGGATGTTCTGCATCACCTTATGGGTCTGTTCCGTGGGATCGTGGCTTTCGATGTTTTTGGCATCGTCCAGATTCTGCGGGCACTGGCCGCGTAGCCAAATTGTCTTGCCGCCCTGGGTGACGACAGCCTGACACAGATCATTGTCGAGGTTCTGCTCGGGATAGGTGTCCTTGGTATTGAATTTCCGAATCCGGGTATGGGCCATAGTACTATCTCCAATTAATCGCAGTTTCACCTTATGTTAGGCGTCTTCAGCCGCGCGCTGCGTGGCGGCGTGATATTCCAAATATTTCCGCTGCGTCGCGATCCGGTCAGCCAAATGTTTTGCATCGTGCCATACGCCCCAGATGAAGCTTGAACCTCTGCGGGATTGCCACGGCAGCCCGAGGAAGAAAATGCCGGGCTCGGAGGTAACGCCGCGTGAATGTTGCGGGGCTCCCCGCTGATCGAAAACATTAACGTCCAGCCAGCTGTAGTCGGCAGCGAAGCCCGTGGCCCAGATGACCGCAGTGATGCCGCTAGCGCTGAGATCCAGTTCCGCGAGGGGATTGTCGATGCAGTCATGACTGCCCTCCATGGAGCGAGCCTCGGGCTCTTCCGGCAGGTCCAGACCATAGCGAGTGACGTATTCATCGGCTTCATCGAGAAGGGCTAAAAAGTTAGCGTCGCCGTGTGCGATGTTCTCGGCGAGGTCAGGTGCGACGAAGAGCTTTCCATTTTCGTATCGTTCAGTCCGCCCGACGAGAGTCAGGCCTTGGGAGGCCAGTCGGCGGAAATCGATCGTCTCGCCGCCGCGCGCCCCGCTTACGGCAATGGTAACATGTTCCTGACCCGGCCCCCTTGTCTCAGCATCCCATTTGTTGAGCACGCCGAGCCACCAGCAGAAGTCGCGTCCACGGTAGCTTCGAGGCGGCCGGTCATGTGGGCCCACGGACAGAAATACGCGTTTGCCCGCGCGGGAAAGCTCGTCTGCAATCTGAACTCCGGAGGAGCCGGCGCCAACTACGAGCGCTGCTCCACCGGGCAATTGCCCAGGATTGCGATAAGAACTGGAATGCATTTGCAGGATGTTCGTCTCCGCCGGGATGATCGGCGGGATGACCGGGATCTGAAACGGACCCGTGGCCGCGACAACGTTTCTCGCTTCTATTCGACCATCTGAGGTGTCGACTTGGAAGCCGATCCGGCCAGAAAGTTTACGGACCTTCAGCACTTCAACGCCACACCTTATCGGTGCTTTTATCATCTCGGCGTAGGCGACGAAGTAATCGGCCACCGCCTCCTTGGCAGGAAAGCCGTCCGGATGGCAGTTTGGGAATTCCATTCCGGGGAAACGGTCGTGCCAGGCGGGACCGTTTGCGACAAGCGAATCCCACCTCGCCGAGCGCCAGCGCTCAGCGATGCGGCTACGCTCCAAAACCAGGTGCGGCACCCCGCAGTTGCTCAAGTGCTCACTCATGGCCACCCCCGCTTGACCAGCTCCGACCACCAGAGCGTCCACTTTTTCGACTGACATGACTGCGTCCCTTTCTGCCCCGACTTGTCCTGTATTTCCGGAGAGGCCGATGCAGTTGCTGTAGGGGAGGCTGAAGACGGCGCAAATTACGATTTGTCGTTCTACTAGTTAGGCTGGACCTAAAGCGCCGCCACCCGCCATGTCGGCATCGGCTTTTTCGTCGTACTGGTTCGGAAATTGTGAGTTTTCAAAGCCCGGTCGGCGGTGCACATTTTGGCGTCGCTTTCAGGTTCTGCCCATTTTTCGGGCGAAACACTGGAGGAGTCCGCCGTCAATGTGTTAGTTGTCGCTCAAATTAGTAGGACTTCAATGCTTGCGCCTGTCGCCAATCCGCTGATTACCTTCTCTGATATCGACAAGACCTATGACGGTGAAACCTTTGTCACGCGGAATCTGAATTTCGCGGTTGAGGAAGGCGAGTTCCTGTCCTTGCTCGGGCCCTCAGGATCCGGGAAGACCACAACGCTGATGATGCTGGCCGGTTTCGAGGCGCCCAGCGGTGGCGTGATCCTCCTCGGCGGAAGCCGATTGAACGAGACACCTCCACACCGTCGCAATATCGGTATGGTGTTTCAGAACTACGCGCTGTTCCCCAGCATGACCGTGGCGCAGAACATCGCCTTTCCACTTGCTGTCCGCAAAGTAGGAAAATCCGAACAGCGATCACGGGTACATGCTGCCCTTTCGATGGTCGAGATGGCTCATCTGGCAGATAGGCGTCCTGCTCAACTGTCGGGCGGTCAGCAACAGCGGGTGGCGCTCGCAAGAGCATTGGTGTTCGAGCCGAAACTTGTGTTGATGGACGAACCTCTGGGAGCGCTTGACAAGAACCTCCGCGAGACGATGCAATATGAAATCAAGCGCATTCACAAACGCCTCGGCGTCACCATCGTTTATGTGACCCACGATCAATCGGAGGCGCTGACGATGTCGGATAGGGTGGCCGTCTTCCACCATGGTCGCATCCAGCAGATGGCCTCGCCGAAGCAGCTCTACGAGGATCCGGCCAACGCTTTCGTCGCTAGTTTTATCGGCGAGAACAACGGTTTGGAAGGCAAGGTCGTCGATCGTAATGGCGAATACGTCAGCTTGGCTCTTACGCCGGAGATAACCGTTCGAGGTCGTGCCGGCGTCGGCTTAAACATAGGCGAGGCGGCTTTTTTAGCGCTGCGGCCTGAAAACGTTTCCTTCGACGCTGATCCAGGAGAGGCCGGCAACCGGCTCACAAGCATCGTCAAAGAGGCCATTTACTGCGGCGACCATTGGAGGCTGCATCTGACGGCTGCTGGCCGAGATGGCTTCATCATGAAAGTTCCGAACCGTGCCGGGATGACCCTGCCGGTACCAGGACAATCAGCGGCAATTTCATGGCGGCACGACGACTGCAAGGTCGTCGCCAGCGAAGTACCTGACATCATCCATCATTGATAAAAAAGGGGACCTTAAATGCAAAGACTGGGAATATCAGTGCGGGCAATGTTGCTTGCATCGAGCATCGTTACCTTCAGCCTTCCAGCGGCTGCAGCGGACAAGTTGACTGTCGTCACCTTCGGTGGGGCATTCGAAAACGCGGTCGACAAGGCATTTTTGGGGCCCTTCACCGCGGCCAACGGGACGCAGGTGACCAAGGAGCAATATGACGGCGGTCTGGCCAAGCTGCGCGGCATGGTCGAGTCGGGCAACACGACTTGGGACGTCATGGATCTTGAGTCCAACGATGCCATTGCCGGCTGTGACGAAGGATTGCTGCAAAAGCTTGATCCGAAGCTTCTAGGGGATACCTCTGACTTCATTCCGGGAGCTGTTCTTCCATGTGCCGTCGCTTCTATGGTCTGGTCGACGGTTTTCGCCTACGACACAGGACGCATGGCAACAGCCCCGACTTCGATGGCCGACTTCTTCGATACTGCGAAGTTCCCCGGCAAGCGTGGTCTTCGGAAGAACCCAAAGGGTGCCTTGGAGTGGGCCTTGATCGCCGACGGCGTGGCGGTTTCAGACGTCTATAAGACGCTTGCGACTGCCGAGGGGCTAGACAGGGCGTTCAACAAGCTTTCCACGATCAAGAGCGATATCGTCTGGTGGGACGCAGGATCCCAAGCTCCTCAGCTTCTGGCAGATGGCGCCGTGGCGATGACAATGGCCTACAATGGCCGAATCCGGGTCGCACAGGTCGAAGACAAGCGTTCCTTCGCGATCGTCTGGGACGGCCAGGTCTATGACTACGAATGGTGGGCCATTCCGCAGGGTGCCAAGAACGCAGCCTCTGCCGAGAAGTTCATCAAGTACGCGTCTAGCGCGGACAACATCTGGAAGCTTTCCAACTTCATTCCCTACGCTCCGCCGCGCAACTCCGTTATGGGGAGCGTCGACAAGGCGGTGCTTCCTCATCTTCCAACAGCCCCAGACAATTTCAAGAATGCGCTTCAGCTCAACTCGGAGTTTTGGGCGGACAATTTTGACAGCATCAACAGCCGGTTCATGACGTGGTTGGCTCAGTAATGTCGTGCTGGTGACCGCCGCGGCGGCGGTCACTTCTTTGTTTTATTGAAGTTGACGTGCATTCTCTGAATGGGCATCGTCGATCAAAGGACCGCTTGAGTGATCACATGCACCGTGGAAAATCTTCGACCAACGAATGCGCGAGTGGCTGATCCCCGGAGGGGATATCGAGCTGCCCGCCGTCGCGAGGCCTCTCGTGCGTTTATGCTTGCGGTGCCTCTTCTGGTTTTTCTCGCAGCCACCTTCATCTTCCCGATCGGAAAGCTTCTGCTGATGAGCGTGCGGAGCGAAGAGGTTGCGAATACTGTTCCGCAGACGGCTGCCTTGCTGGCGGACTGGGACGAAACCTCTCGCCTGCCACCGGCTCAGGTGTTTCAGGCTTTGGCCCAGGACCTTCAGGCAGCTCAGCAACAGGGATCGCTAGCTTCGGCTGCCCGGCGCTTAAACAACTATGAGCCAGGGTTCCGCTCGCTTCTTTTGAAGACGGTGCGCCAGCTTCCACTGGCGAGCGGCGTCCAGCCCGATCTGGAGTTGCCGCGCATAGACGAGCGCTGGGGACAGGTCGACACCTGGCGGAAGCTGCAGCGAGCCGCGAGCCGCTACACGCCGGACTTTTTGTTGACCGCCATTGATATGCAGGTTGGCCCGGAAGGAACGATCGTACCTGTGGAACCGTCGCAGCAGATGTATGTCTCTGCCTTTCTCCGGACATTTGAGATCAGTGCATCCGTGACACTGATCTGTCTCGTGCTGGGTTATCCCGTTGCTTATCTGCTCGCCAACCTGCCGACACGACAGAGCAACCTCCTGATGATTTTCGTCATCGTCCCGTTCTGGACCTCACTGCTGGTACGAACAACAGCCTGGTACGTCCTTCTGCAACCGAACGGCGTGGTCAATTCGATGTTGATCGCCGGCGGGATCATCAGCGAGCCTCTGTCGATCATGTTCAATCGGTTCGGTGTACTCATCGGGATGACGCACATCCTGCTTCCCTTCATGATCCTTGCCAATTATGCTGTGATGCGAGGCATATCACCCGTATATCAGCGGGCGGCAATATCGCTCGGAGCACATCCGGTCCATGCCTTCTTGAAGGTCTACGTCCCGCAAACACTGCCGGGCATCGGGGCAGGCACCTTCCTCGTCTTCGTCCTGGCGCTAGGGTACTACATCACACCCGCGCTCCTCGGGGGTGCGGGAGACGAGATGGTCAGCCAGCTCATTGCGCTACAGATGGATCGGCAGCTTAATTGGGGCCTCGCCGGTGCCCTGTCCGTATATCTCGCCGTCTCCACCCTAATCATCTATATCGGCTTCAACCGCCTCATAGGGATTGATCGGCTCCGGCTCGGCTAATGTCAGATTTTGTCAAAGCGTCAGGGAAGCAGGCATGACAATCGAAACCACAACGGTGCTCTCCGAACGCGTCGCCTCGCGGGGAGTGCGTATCTTTTCAGCGGCAGTACTGTTCTTTCTCGTCGCGCCGATCCTGGTGATAGTCCCACTTTCTTTCAACGAAAGCACATATTTCTCGTACCCGATGAGCGGCGTGACGCTTAGCTGGTACGACAGGATCTTTTCCGCTCCGGAATGGCGTCAGGCGATCGTCAACAGCTTCTCGATCGGGTTAAGTGCCACAACCATCGCAACGGTTCTCGGAACACTTGCGGCGATCGGCATCAGCAGGCCGAGCTTCCCTTTGAGAAGCTTAATCGTGCCGATCTTGATAGCACCGATGATCATTCCCGTAATTATCGTCGCAGTCAGTCTGTATCTCGTCTTTGCTCCCCTTCAGCTTACCAATACTCATCTGGGCGTGGTCCTGGCGCATGCTGCTCTGGGAACCCCTTTCGTCGTAATCACGGTTACTGCGCGACTGACGGCCTTCGACAACAATCTTCTGCGCGCGGCGGCTGGCCTCGGCGCCTCGCCCATCGTTGCCTTTAGGCGTGTCATGTTACCGCAGATCCTGCCGGGCGTGGCGACGGGAGGCATCTTCGCCTTGGCGACCTCGTTCGATGAGGTGGTGGTAATACTCTTCATCGGCGGAACGGAGCAGCGCACTATTCCGCGGCAGATGTGGGCCGGCATTCGCGATCAGATCAATCCCACGATCCTGGCGATGGCGGGACTGTTGACGATCTTCGCGATTGTGCTGTTCTTGATCATTAGCTGGCTGCAAGGACGCAATTCACGAGAAGCACGCTGAGTACCGTGCAAATTCCGAGGCAATTCGCCCCCTGATTCCGAAATGATGTCGCCCCTTGGAGGTGTCTGGCAGGGGTGGTCTGCAGGTGCGAAGTATCGAGCCTTGTTTTTTATTCAAGGCGTTAGCCCATCCACACAAGATGACCGTCGGTTCGTATCCCTCAAGAGCAGGGGCCCCCAACAATACCTACTGTTCTCCAGTTTCATCGTCGGCAATTTTGCGCAAGAGATACAACAACGCGATGCGTTCCGCCGGATTGAGACGCGAGACAGTCTTTTCACTGATGAGGTAGGCTCGCGGATACATCTCTTGCAGCAAGGCCTCGCCTTTCGGCAGCAGAGAAATCACCACCTTGCGGCCGTCCGCTTCGTCCTTGGACAGGTTGATCAGCCCGCGAACCTTCAGCCGATCGACGATGCCGCGAATGGTGGCCTGATCCACCGAGGTTGCCTTGACGAGTTCGACCTGTGAACTCGGACCCAGGTCATGCAGCGCGCACAAGGTCACAAACTGCACCGAGGTCAGGTCCGGATCGCTCGCGTTGGTCTGGAAGATCGACAGATGGCGCTGATAGGCCTTGCGCAGAAGATGTCCGACCTGCTCCGTAACATGATAGCCATCCTGCGATGCTGGCGCTTCCGGTCGCTGTTGGTCGATGTCTTTCGCGGTCATTCTCGGCGTGGTCCATAATTTATGGTGTCCTGCGGTGTAGCATGAAACACCACAGCGTGTTGCCGCGGTCAAGGCATGGCGCTCCGCGCGGGTTCGCGCGGAGCGCCATGGTGGCTGGTATCACCCGAAGTTATATTTCATTTCCTTGACGGCGATGTCGCCATTGAGAACCATCGGCTCGTCGTCGAGGAACAGCGAGCAATTGCGCATCGGGATGTCCAGGTGGCAGGCGGTGTCGTTCGGGCCGCCGAGCTCGTTGTTCGGGCCGGTGGAGAACATCACGTTGCCGTAGAACGAGCGGGCCTCCATGCCCATGCCGCCCGGGAACTCGCCGGGCACCATGCGATGCCACTTGGCGTTCTGGTTGAGGCCCCAGCCCACATGACTCATGCCCATGCCGCGCGGATCGTTGAAGCCCGCCATGTAGGACTTGACCAGTTCGGCGTCGAGCCCACCGCGAATGTCGGTGATCCAGCCGTTTTCGATCGTGTAGATGATCGGATCGCGGACGTAGATGTTTTGCGGCAGCAGGATGTCACCAGGAGCAACGACGATCGTGCCGTCGACGCCGTCGTCGTCACCGCCTGTGAACACGAAGCCGGATGGCCAGTGGTCCCAGCGGCCCGGCTCGTCCGTGCATGCATATTCGGTGACGGCGGGATAGGTGTTGAGCTTGTAGGTAACATCGGTGCCATGCGGAGAGGTGATGCGCATGACCTTTGCCTTGGACAGGAGGTCCCCGGCGAATTCGACGCGCTCGCGCAGTTCCTTGGTCGGCAGCATGCGGGCAAGGATTTCCGGCGGCTCGACAGCCGTCAGGATACGCGTGCCGGCCGCCTGGATCGCCATCTGTTCCGGGCTGAAGAGCAGGAAGATGCAATCGATCAGCATGTCGGCGGCCTTCAGTGCCTCGACGGCCTCTGGCATGGCCGCGAGGCCGGTCTGGCCAACCGCCCAGGCACCTGCCGGCGGAACCGGGGGCAGACGCATGTGGTACATCTTGGCGCCGAGGCGCATGCCGGCGGCCATGAAGGCGTCGGCGTAATCGAGACGCTCGTTGCCCTGGGTGAGGACGATAAGTTTCTCGCCCTCGTGAACGCCTGACATCTTCAACTGATGCAGGCAGATTTCCGTGAAGCTGAATTGATCCATGCTCGTTCCCTTATTTTGCTTGAGGACTTATGTGCCTCGTACAGTTACGGACAGTCGGACTTGGCCCCAGACCGGGCCTTGGCGATTTCTGCGATCGCCTCTTCCTTCGAGACGACATCGCCATATTTGTTGTCGATATCGAACAGGTTCGCATTGTGCGGATCGGGGTGCCGGTCGCCGACGCAATCGCGAACGACGATCGCCCGGAAACCATATTGAACCGCGTCCACCGCGCTCGCGCGGATGCAGCCGCTGGTCGAGCAACCCGCCATGATGACGGTGTCGATGCCTTGCGCATGCAGATGCGAAGCAAGGCTGGTTCCGAAGAAAGCGCTGGCATACTGCTTGACGATGACCAGCTCGTTCTTGGCCGGCTCGACTTCGTCGCAGAACTCGGCGAGCACATTGCCTTCCACCATCGCCTTCATGACCGGCGACTTCTTCACCCACATGCCGCCATCCGCGCAGTTTTCCGCCAGATAGAGAATGCGCGTGTGGATGACAGGAATGCCGGCCTTGCGGGCGGCTTCGATCAGTTCGGGCGTCTCTGCCACCGCCTCTACAACGCCGGGCGCGTAAAGTGGCGCACCCTCGATCGTGTAGGCCTTGAGGAAGTCGATGACGACGAGGGCGGGCCGCTGGCCGAAGCCGATGCGGTTGCCCCAGACACCCTGATAATTCGCTTCGGCGCTTTGCATTGCAGCTCTCCTTAGTAGGCGCCGGACAGAAGCGCGCCGGCACCCGGCGAAACCGCTTCCAGACCCAGCGACTTCAGCATGCAGTAGGTGGTTGCCACGGCGGCGGTCACCACCGGCTTGCCTGTCATGGCCTCGACCTTGGCGATGACGGGAAGCGAAGGCATTTGAACGCAGGCCGACAGAACGATGACATCGACGTCGGTCAGGTCGAGCGTCTGCACGATGGCCGGCAGGTTTTCCGGATCGTGTCGTGCGACGTCAAGATTGTCGGGAATTTCCAGCGCGCGCCAATCCTTCACCTCGAAGCCTTCCTCGCGGATGTAGTTCACGACCAGCTCGGTCAGTGGCTTCATATAGGGCGCGACGACGGCGATCTTCTTCGCCTTCATCACCTTCAGGCCCTCGATGAGAGCGCCGGCGCTGGTGACGACAGGAATATTGGTCCCCTCCTCGATCGTGCGACCGGTCAGGCGCTTTTCCGACTCGCGATGGTAGCCGAGGCCCATGGCCATGATAGCAACGAGGCAGGCATAGCCCAACACATCGACGCGGGCGTCGGAGAGCTCGATGGCGCAACGGTCGGATTCGGCGTCCATGGCCGCCAGCTCTTCCTTGACGACCTTCTTCATGCGCATGCGGCTCGAATGGAAGGTGAAGCGCTCCGGCCGGATCGACTGGCGGGCGGTCAGCATGGCGGGGATCTCGGTCTCCATTGTCGTGTTGGAGCTCGGAACGATCTGGCCGATTCGGTAATACTTCTGCACGGGTGAAATCCTTTGCTTCGCAAAAAAAAACGGCTCTCAAACAAACGGCGGTGGATCATCGACCCACCGCCGCTTCAATCAACGGGAGAGAAAATCTCCAAGCGCGGCAAAGAAGCCGTCGAAATCATCCCATGGAATCATATGCCCTGCATTTGGCACCCGGGTAATTTCCAGCCCCGGATAAAGCGAGCGGGCCTCGTCCACGTCGACGCTTTCGATCACGCCGCCACGGCCGGCAACCATCAACATGGCCGGCTGCTTGAGCTTCGGCAGATCCGGGAAGATGTCATCCTTGTGGAAATCTTCAAACGCCGTAACGATCGCCGGCTCGTAGCAGGTGTGCAGCCATTCGGCGCGCAGGGCGCGTTGTTCCTCGGTCCATGTCGGGCAGAACGCCTTCATGTCTTCGGCGGTCATTCCTTGCAGCGACTGGCGAATGGAATCCACATACCAGGGCAGCTTGCTTGGATACGGTCGGCGGCCCGGGCCGGAAACCGGCGGATCGATCAGCGCAAGCCGCGAGAAGGCGGCGGGTGCCGCGATCGACGCGCGAATGGCGATGCGGGCACCCATGGAATGGCCAAGCAATGCCGGCTGTTCCAAGCCGAGCGCCGCGGCAAAGCCGACGACATCGGCCGCCATCGAATTCAAACCATAGTCCAGATCCGGACCGGTCGAGGACAAGCCGCGACCGCGCACATCGATAACATAGACATCATGGCGCTCCGCAAGCCTTTCGGCGACGAAGCCCCAGGTGATCGCCGGGCTGGTGATGCCCGGGATCAGGACGACAGGTCGGCCCTTGCCTCCATAGCGCAGATAGTGCTGGCGGATGCCGTTCGCGAAGACATTCGCCCCGTACAGCGCCGCGCCGCTCATGCCGCGGTCTCGCTCTTCAGCGGTTCGGCGTAGATGTCGTAGCCGTAGACCCAGGCCGGATCCTCCTGTTTGAGCAGGAAAGTGTTGGCGTTCGACACGGTCTGGACACGGGTCGCACGGTCGCGGCGATTGGCCTCGTACATTCCGAAAGCGGTCTTGAAGCCGTTGACGCCGGTCTCCTGCAGGCACCGGGTCAGCATGGCGGCATCTTCAATTGCCATCGCGGCACCCTGCGCCATATGCGGCTTCATCGGATGGCACGCATCTCCAAGTAGCACAAGACGGCCCTTGCTCCAGAGCGGCAGCGGGTTACGGTTGAACAACGGCCATTTCGTCACCCCATCGGTGCTTTCGATCAGCGCCTGAATGACCGGATGGTATCCCTCGAATGCCGCCGCCATCTCTTCGCGGCTGCTGTCGACGAAAGCCGAATCGAATTCCCAGGCCGGATGCGGAACGCCGGTGACATAGTAATATTCGTCGCGCCGAGCCGTCGTGTAGTAGACCATCATATGACGGTCCGGGCCCCACCACTTGACGCAATCTTCGAATGTCAGGTCGTATTTCTTCAGCTTGTCGGACGAAATGAGTGCACGGTGACCGACCCAGCCGCTGTAATTCGGCTTCTCTTCACCAAGCAGCGTTTCGCGAACGCGCGAATTGATGCCGTCGGCGCCGATTACGATGTCGGCGCGCAC
The DNA here is from genome assembly GCF_056755475.1 of Rhizobium sp. KNZ2-6A. NCBI lineage: Bacteria > Pseudomonadati > Pseudomonadota > Alphaproteobacteria > Hyphomicrobiales > Rhizobiaceae > Rhizobium > Rhizobium sp. KNZ2-6A. The sequence continues at coordinate 48,604 of NZ_JBNDIC010000018.1, forward strand.
GGAGGTGCCGTCCTCGAATTCGACGAGCACGTCCGTGCCGCTATCATCGACGCGAGCGAGCTTCTTGCCGAAATGCAAGGTGCCGGGCTGCAGCGCGTCACACTGGATCGCCTGCAGGTCACCGCGGTGAACGGTGCAATAGGTCTGGCCGTAGCCTTCAAGCGGAACCCTGGCGGTGTATTCGCCGGTAATGCCGTCGCGGCTGAACCAATGGCTCGGCGTGCTGCTGATGCCGATCACCTTCTTGTCGACGCCGATGCGCTCGAAAATTTTCAGGACGTTCGGTCCCATATGAATACCGGCGCCCAGACGCGAGAAGCTCGGCGCCTGTTCGTAGACGTTGACGTCGAAATCCGCGTGCTGGAGCAGCGCGCCAGCGACCGTGCCGCCGAGGCCGGCGCCGATAATCGCGATCTTCTCTTTTCCGTTGGACATGGCGACCTTTCTTGGCTGCCTTATCGGCAGCGTTGTTCCCATCATTATGAAGTCTGCGAAAACTCTAGCGCATACGCTCTAAATTGCAATGGTGAAGCTTTGATTTTCGTCAAAAAGCGTCAAAAACTGCCTGATAATTGGATAATATAGCGAAATTCCACTTACTGAATTCACCTTGTCATTTATCATTATGAAGCGTATACACTTATAAAAAATATAAAAGGGGCAATAGATGCGAAGAGTCGGTGACGATCGCATCGTTATGGTTTGCGGGTATCTGCGTGAGGCCTGCTGCGTAACGGTTCGGTTAGCAAGCGAAGACTGGGTCTGTGTCGAGCTCTCTGCGGAGGGCCTGTTTTGACACTGCCAGTTTGCTTCAGTTTGAACGTGAATGACGCCATCAAGAGCGTTGAAGCGAGCCGGGAAACACCGCTTCTTTATATACTTAGAAACGATCTTTTCCTTAACGGTCCGAAATACGGCTGCGGGCTCGGCGAATGCGGCGCATGCGCCGTGCTCATGGATGGCCGTGCGGTCAGGTCATGCACCGTGCCGCTCGGCGCGGTCGGTAACCGTTCGGTGACGACGCTGGAGGGCCTCGGCACGCCTGAACAACTGCATCCGGTTCAGGCAGCCTTCATCGACGAGGCCGCGGCGCAGTGCGGGTATTGTTTGAACGGCATGATCATTGCCACCGTTTCTCTGCTCAACCGCAATGACGATCCCAATGAGGACGACATTCGCGAAGCGTTGCGCCATCATCTCTGCCGCTGTGGGACTCACATGGAAATACTCGCTGCAGCCAGGCGCGCCGTCGCTTATGTCAAGGCCGAACGCGCGCACGTTGAGGCCTCGGATCGTGGTGGCCCCGCGCCCGTTGCACCGGACAACAACACCGAGGTTTCGCCATGAACGACCATCGCGCGATACCCAAAACCCGCTACATGTCCGCTGCCGATGCGCTGCTTGTCGTCAATGATGCGTCGCTGGGCGATGCTGCCGAGCTCTATATCGCCATCGATGCCGACAGCCGTGTGATTGCTTTCAACGGGCACGTCGATCTCGGTACGGGGATTCGTACCTCGTTGGCGCAGATCGTGGCCGAGGAATTAAGTACGCCCTTCGAGCAGGTGGAGATGGTGCTCGGCGCCACGTCGGCTGCGCCGAACCAGGGCGCGACAATCGCAAGCGAGACGATCCAGATCGCGGCGGCGCCTCTGCGTCAGGCTGCCGCCACCGCCCGCCACCATATGCTTTCAAAAGCGGCTGAACGAATGGGTGTGGCCCGTGAGCGGCTGATCCTGAAGAACGGCATCATTCGCGCCGATGGCGGTGAGAACTGGCAGCTCAGCTTTGGAGACGTTGTTGCCGGCGACCATGTCAGGCTCTCGATCGACAACGCGGCGGTCCTCAAGCCCGCATCGGATTACCGGCTCGTCGGCTCGTCACGCCCACGCGTGGACATCCCGGAGAAGGCGACGGGGCGTTGGACCTACGTGCACGACGTGCGCGTGCCGGGCATGCTGCATGGGCGCGTCGTGCGCCCACCCTATGCGGGTTTCGATCACGGTGATCATGTCGGCAACAGTCTGATTTCGATCGACGAAACGTCGGTGGCGCATATCCAGGGACTGGTGGGCGTGGTCGCGATTGGAGATTTCGTCGGTGTCGTCGCGACCCGCGAGGAGATCGCCATCGAGGCGGCAAATAGCTTGAAGGTTGTCTGGCGCGCGCCGCCTGCGTGGCCCGATCTCAATGCGCCGGAACAAGCGCTTCGCGCCAACCCATCGACACCGCGAAAGCTCGCCGATCGCGGCAACGTCGATATGGCGCTCGCCGGCAGCGCGCAGCCGATGAACCGCACCTATATCTGGCCTTACCAGATGCACGGCTCCATCGGCCCGTCATGCGCTGTCGCGGATTATAGCGATGCCGGCCTGACTGTCTGGTCGGGCACGCAAAACCCGTTTCCAATGCGCCGCGATCTGGCGCTGCTTCTCGATATGCCGGAAGATCTCATTCAGGTGGAGCGCCTGGAAGCGGCCGGCTGCTATGGCCGCAACTGCGCTGACGACGTCACGGCGGACGCAGCGCTGCTATCGCGCGCCGTCAAGGCACCGGTGCGGGTACAGCTGACGCGTGACCAGGAACATGCTTGGGAGCCCAAAGGGGCGGCTCAGATCATGGATGTGCGTGGTGGGCTCGATCTGGAAGGCGGTCCATCCGCCTATGATTTCGAAACGCGCTACCCGTCAAACCTGGCGCCGACACTACCGCTGATCCTCACCGGCAAGGTGCCTCCGGTTTCCGATGTCGTGCAGATGGGCGATCGCACCGCGATACCGCCCTACGCCTATGGCAATCTCCGTGTGACCGTGCACGACATGCCACCGATCGCCCGAGCCTCGTGGTTTCGCGGCGTCTCGGCCATGCCGAACACCTTCGCCCACGAATGCTACGTGGATGAGTTGGCGGCAGCGGCGGGTGTCGATCCCATCGAATACAGGCTGCGCTATCTTCATGACCCACGCGCCGTCGATCTTGTCCATGCGCTCGCCGAGCGGGCAAAATGGGTGCCGCACACGACGTGGGGCACACTCGGCGGCGAGGGCGATTTGCTTTACGGCCGTGGGTTTGCCTATGCCGTTTATGTGCACGGCCCTTTCCCGGGCAAGGCCGCCGCTTGGGCGGCTTGGGTTGCCGATGTCGCGGTCAATAAGAAGACCGGTGAGATCGCGGTCACCAAAGTGACATGCGCTCAAGATTCCGGGATGATGATCAATCCCGATGGCGTGCGCCACCAGATTCATGGCAACATCATACAGTCCACCAGTCGGGTACTGAAGGAGAAGGTCGAATTCTCCTCGACCGCGGTCGAATCGAAAGAGTGGGGCGGCTATCCGCTGATCACCTTCCCCGAGGTGCCTGATATCGACGTGCTGATGGTGCCGCGTCAGGACGAACCGCCGCTTGGTGTCGGCGAGTCAGCTTCCGTTCCCAGCGCCTCGGCCATCGCCAATGCGGTCTATGACGCCACCGGCATTCGCTTCCGCGAACTGCCTTTGACGCCCGAACTGGTGCTCGCCGCGTTGAACGGCAAGACGGACGAGCCGGTTGCTGTGCCAAAAGCGAAGAAGCGGAAGTGGTGGAGCATCGGTCTCTCGGGCGCTGGAGCGGTGGCCGCTTTGTCGGGTCTTGTCACGATGGCTTCGCCCTGGCGCCCGGCGATTGGCACCATCCCGCGTCCGGACCTCAATGTTTACAGCGCTGCCACCATCGAACGCGGGCGTCTTGCCGCGGCGGCTGGTGCCTGCAACGTCTGTCACGTCGGCAACGACGGAACGCCTTTTGCCGGCGGCCGCCGCTTCGACACGCCGTTCGGCGCGGTCTATGCCACCAATATCACGCCCGATCTGGAAGCCGGTATCGGCGCGTGGTCCTACACCGCTTTCGAGCGTGCCATGCGCGAAGGCGTAAGCCGCGATGGGCACCACCTCTATCCGGCTCACCCCTATACATCGTTCGCGGGCGCCGAGGATGCCGACCTTCAGGCCTTATATGCCTACATGATGACGCAGGCGCCCGTTGCCGAGAAGGCACCCGAAACGAAGCTCAACTTTCCTTACAACATCCGCGCGATGATGGCGGGCTGGAATGCTCTCTTCCTCAAGGCCGAGCCGTTCAAGTATGTCCAATCCCGCGACGCCCAGTGGAACAGGGGCGCATACCTGGTGGAAACGCTTGGTCACTGTTCCGCCTGCCACACCGAGCGCAATGTGCTCGGCGCGGAAAAGAGCGGCGCCGCTCGGCTTTCCGGCGGCTTTGCCGATGGCTGGGAAGCGCCGGCCCTGAACGCATTCGCCAAGGGCCCGGTTGGTTGGAGCGAGGATGCCTTCTACGACTACCTGCGCACCGGGCATTCGCGTGACCACGGCAGTGCGGCCGGCCCGATGGCGCATGTCGTGGAGGTGATGCAGCCACTGCCGGACAGCGATATCCGCGCGATGGCCAGCTACCTCGCAAGCCTCAACGATGCACCGGTCGAGACCAAGGCGCAGAGCGAGGCCGCCATTGTCGCCAGTGAAGCGGCGAAAACGTCCGCCGCGCGCATTTCACCCAATGGTGAGCGTCTGTTCAACGGCGCATGCGCCACGTGCCATACCGGCAATACCATCCTGTCGTCTCTGGCGCTGAACAGCAACCTGCATGCGGCGACGCCCGACAATCTCATCCAGGCGATCCTGAATGGTGTCGAGGCGCCGGCGATCCTGGCACAGACCACGGGCCGCGAGGCTCCGGAGGTTATGTCGATGCCGGCGTTTCGCCAGCAGCTGAACGAGCGCCAGATCAAGGACCTCGCCGACTATCTTCGTGCACGCTTCGCGCCAGATAAACCGGGCTGGAGCAATACGGCGGATGCTATTAAGCGCGTGACGGCAGCAGGCCACTAAAGGAACAGATGACTTGGAACAGATCCGAACCGGAACGGATATCGATCATCGCGGCCTGTTCGAGAACCCGACTGCTGCGTTTCGTCCATCCGCCTATTGGTTCTGGCATTCGATTCCAACGGAAGAGGTCTGTCAGGCCCAACTCAGCGATTTCAAGCTGAAGGGGATCGGTACTATCCTGATCCAGGCGCGGCTTGCGATGTCTCGCGACGACTATCTGTCGCCGGCCTATCTTGAAGCCTATCGGACCGCTGCCGGCATAGCCGCCCGGCTTGGGCTGAAGCTCGGGATCTACGACGACTACAACTGGATCAGCGGACACGCCGGCGGCCGCACCGTCGCTGGTCGCGACGACTTGCGCGAGCGCCATCTGTTCTGGTCGTCCTCTGGAAAGGCACGGGGTGAGATCAGCGGCATCCATCCGCCATTCACGCGGATGATGGGCGCCGATATCGTCGAATGGCAATATGAAGGCAGCGTTGTCGAATGGTGCGAATGGACCGTAGAAGCCGCGCTGCTTCATTCGTCGGCGACGATCGAGAGCCTCGATGAGGTGGTCGACGTGACTGCGCGGACCTCTATCGTCGACAGCGTCGATGCTGCCTGCGTGTATGCGTTCGACGGAACGATCTGGGACGGCCAGATGCTGACCGTGTTCGTCAGCGCCCGGTCGATTACATCGCGGTTGATCAACTATCTTCTGCCGGAGGCGGCCGAGCAGTTCATCGCGGTTGGGCTTGATCCGCTGATTGAAATGCTTGGTGACCTCGTGCCCGATCCCGTCAGCTTCGTATTTTACGACCAGCCCGCCGCAGGCTTCTACAAGTGGGATCAGATCTGCGGCGGTCTCGGCAACAGCCTGCTGTTCTCACCAAGCCTGATCGACGCGGTGTCGAGCGGCACCGGAGAATCCTTTGCCAAGGCCCTGCTGGCCTTGGCGCACCACGTTGGCCCATATACCCTGTCGGTACGCGCGGGATTTTATGCCGCCTATTCGGGATTGATGAACGAGGCCTTCTCCGGAACGTTGCGCGGATGGGCCGAGAGCAGGGGCATTGAGTTCACGGGCCACGAAATTCTGCCCCACATCAGCTCTTGGTCGTTGAACGGCGGCTTCACCAGCATCGACCCCCGGGTGGCGCTTGCCGTCGACTTCTTCGGCATCGATGCTTACAGGCACCAAACAGCGGTCGATTCCAACAATTTCGTCGCCCAGCTTGCGCCCAAGATCGGCGATTCCGTTGCCCGCTCCAATGGCCGTAGCCGTTGTATCGTCGAAACCTATGCCAGCGCCGAGCGAACGCCAGTGCGCGCCGCCGGGCAATGGGAGCTTACGCTGGAAACGATGCGGGCGCAGGCGATCCGGCTCTATTGCCTCGGCACCCGCCAGTTTCTGTGGCACGGCGTCTACCAGACGGATGGGCGGGACAACGATCCTACGCCCTTTGCCAATCCGCGTTTCGATTTCGCGCCGGGCATCAACTTCGAGCCTTGGTGGGGCTATCACGATCTGTTCGCACAGGAGACTGCGCGAATTTCCGCCTTCATCGAGCCAGCCACGCCGCGCGCGCCGGTGGCCATCCTCTACCCGCTTCATACTGCCTTCGCGGAAGGTCCGCGACACAGCCACGCCACCCATATCGGCGCGTGGTGCCAAGGGCTTCTGGCCAAGCGCTGCGACTTCATGTTCGTCAGCGAGGCCGATCTGATCAAGGCCAGGATCGACGGCGGCCGCATGTGGGTCTCGGGGCTCTCTTTCGATGCCGTGATCCTGCCATCGGTCTCTGTGCTGCAAACCGGAGAAACAGTGCGGGCGCTCAACGCCTTCGGCGCTGCCGGCGGTGTGGTCGTGTCCTCGGGCGATCGCCTGTCGACCGTATGCGACGCTGCCGTTCGCACGGATGCCGTTGCATCGACGCATATCGACCTGATGCCCGGCGCCAGTGATATCGAGGCGCTTCTGGAAGCACTGCCGCCGTTTGGTCCCGTCATCGCCGGTCGCGCCGCGCGGATGCCCTGGCAATGGGTAGGTCACGAAGCCGATGGCTGGTGGCGGATTGTGCTATTCAATGACGGCGCAATGCCCGTGGTCAGCGAGATTTCATTCGGTGACGGTTTCGACTGCGAAGTCTGGTCCGCGGCGACCGGCAAGACGGAGCGAGCGGCCGCCTTCAACCATCTGACTGTCACGCTCGAGCCGCAGGAGGTGCGCTGCCTGCGCTTGCGTCAAACTGCGGAGCGCGCGATAGGCGCGGGCCATCTCACAACGCAGCCGCCGCTCGATCTTGCACGCTCGATCTCTCTCGTCGAGGGCTGGAGTTTCGCGCCGGAGTGCAGCGCCAATTTCGTGCCGATCTCGGTCGAGAGCGGATGGGAGACGCAGGGTTTCAACGAATTCTCGGGCACCGGCATCTACCGGCTGGCGTTGGAGATCGGCGACGAGGCCGAGTGGTTTCTTGAATTGCCCGAGGTCGCGACCGTGGTCGCCGCCCGATTGGATGGCCGGCAAGTTGATCGACTTGGCTGGCGGCCCTATCGATTTTCGCTGGGGCGACTGCAACCCGGCGTCCACTCCTTGGAACTGCGCGTCGCGAACACGGCGGCAAACCGCTATTACGCCAACACGCCTTATCTCGGCAATACTGCCGACAAGAGCGGCCTGTCGGCAGTACCGAAACTTATTCCGTTGACCCACTGACCGGAAGTTACAGAGCCATGCTACAACATTCGACAATCCCCCTGATGCGTGCCTGGAACAGCTGGTCAAGCCGGCCGGCCGAAATGGTCTTCCTGCCGCTCGGCGTGCGGATCACGCCGGTTCTCTATTCGACCCGAAGCAAGACGACCTCCGCGATCGAGCCGCGGCGCGATGCGGTCCGCCTTGGCCGCCACACCATCGACGGCTCGCTGATCGAGTTGGAGACAGAGCTCAGTGGCACCACGGTCGCCTTTTCGACGACGAAGACCGATCCTTTCGCCATCCGGGGCCGCTGGAACGGCAAGGTCTGCGCCGAATGGGGGCTACGGTTCTGGCTGACGCTGGCAATCTCCTCCGATGGCGGTGAAGTGGCGACGCATGACGCAGGTCGAAACATCACGCTCTTGAAGGTCGGCACACGCTTCGTGGCGATCGCGACTGCCGAGGCGCCGGTGCACGTCATCGGCCACGACACGATCGACGCGCTGCGGGCCGACTTCGAAGAGAACGGCTATTTCTACACCGCCACGCGCAAAAACGAAGCGCCGGTGATCGCCCTGCGCTTCAATCTTGAGATGATGCGCCAGGGCGCATATGCGGCCGGCGTCGCAGACAGTGCCGAGCTGGCGATCGCCAAGGCGCAAGCGTGCCTTGCAGCCGGCGCGCCGACTGAACTCGCCGACACCCAGACAGGCGTGTTCGAGGGCGCGCTTGACGCGATGCGAGATGTCGTTGCCTGGAACACCATCTGGGACGAAACCAACGCGCGGTCCTACACCGCGGTCACGCGCATCTGGAATCTCGGAAAATTCGCCGTCTGGTTCAACGACCAGATTTTCGCGGCTCTTCTGGCCGGCGTGTTCGACGCCGATCTGGCACGCGAGAATATGGCGACGGCCATGGCCAGCGCCACGCCGCAGGGCAATATCGCCTGCATCGTCACCTCCAATGATGCCTGGGTCGATCGAAGCCAGCTGCCGTTCGGTGCGCTCGTCGCCTGGCAGCTTTATCAGCGCACCGGCGAACGGTCGATGATCCAGGCAAGCTACGACGCGCTCGCGCGAAACCGCCGCTGGTGGCAGGAGAATCGCGATCCCGATGGTTTCGGTCTGCTGTCGTGCGGCACGTCCGATGTGGGTGAGGGTCTCTACAAGGGGACTGCGTTCGCTGCCCGTAACGAAACCGGCATGGACAATTCCGCGACGCATGACGAGGCGATTTACGATCCCGTCACCCGTACGCTGTCGACATTTGATCTGGGCTTGAATTGCGCGGCAGCGCTCGACGCCGAAATGCTGTCGAAAATGGCCGCCGTGCTCGGCAAGCACGAGGACGCCAGCGAATTTGCGGCCCTGGCTGAGCGTCAGCGTACGCTGATCTCCGAAACACTGTGGGATGAGGAACGCGGCATCTTCGCCAATCGCCAGCGGCGCGGTGGTTTTGTCCGATCGCTGTCACCGACCAGCTTCTATCCGCTGCTGTGCGGTGCGGCGACACCGGCGCAGGCCGCGCGTCTGCTCGAGCATCTGAGCGACGAGACGACGTTCGGCGGCGATTTCGTGCTGCCGAATGCGACGCGCGACGACCCTGCCTTCGCCGATAACGTTTACTGGCGTGGCCGCATCTGGCCGAATGTCAATTACATGGTCTGGCTTGGCTTGCGGCGCTACGGCTTCATTGCGGAAGCGAGCAAGCTCGCAAGCCAGAGCTACGACCTCTTTATGAAATCCTGGCGCACGGATCGCATCGCCGCCGAAAACTATAATGCCTTAACGGGCGAGGCGATGGATCAGGGCGATACCGATCCCTTCTACATCTGGGCAGCAATGCTGCCGCTGATGGCGGCAGGCGAAATTGTCGATTTCGATCCATGGACAGGCTTTACCGTCCGTAACACGGGCCGCGATCTGGCGGTGGGGCCGATGGTTTCGCCGTTGGGAGCCTTGGATATGCGGGGCGAGGCTGGCCAGTTGTCTATGACGCTCAATGGTCGAGCAATGTTGCGGACGGACCTGCGAACGACGCTTTCGCGCATCGTGATGACCGATGGGCGGCTTTCCTGCACCGTCGCACCTGTCGATGCAGCCGGCTACATCGACCTGCCGGGCCTGGAGCCCGGCAACGTCCTTGCTGTCCGTCTCGACGGACATGATATCGGCTGTCGTGCAAGTGTTGACGGGCTGCGCCTCACGATTGCGGAGAGCGACGAAGAGCGCCGACTTGACGTCTATTTTTCCGCTGCGAACGCAAGCTGACGCAAGGTAGCGCTTGACACTTGTCAAATCGTCATTGATAGTTTGTGTGCAAATAAAAAAATAAAAGACTGATTGCGAAAATCAGAGGGTTTGAACTGAAGGTCTGCTGACAATCGAATGATTTAAGTGGAACTTTGTAGAAGCTGGGCGCTTTTGTATCGAATGCATGTTGATGTATCGCCTTTCGGCGGTGCAGGCTTTTGCTCGACCTGAAATCTTGCGCTTCGAGCATTCGATCTTCTCTGATTATAGTTTGTATACATACGTTTTGATGTGCGCTTAGCACGTCTTCCGTTTTCGGCTCTGCCGATCCGTTGAGGTCGCTGACCGCGGTCACGATCGTCCATAACCGTGTATGTTCCAGAGGGGTGCCACAATGACTGAACTCACCAGACGCAACACGATGAAGTTGATGTCCGCAGCGCTTGTCGCCGGCGTTAGTTTCTCCAGCCTGCCGCGCAAGGCTTTTTCGGCCGGCACCATCACTGTCCTGAATTGGCAGGGTTACGGCACGGACGAAGCCTGGTCCGTGAAGGCTTTCACCGAGAAGACCGGCATCGCGGTCGTTCACGACTACTACAGCTCGGAATCGGAAATGCTGACCAAGCTGCGCACCAATCCTGGCGCCTACGATCTCGTCGTTCTCAACGCCGCGCGCTGCGCCCAGGCCGTTGCCGAAGACCTGCTGCAGCCGATCGATTTCAGCAAGGTTCCGAACGTCTCGACCGTTGACGAGAACCTGCGCTCCAATCCGAATTTCAACAAGGAGGGCAAGGGTTACGCTGTTCCTTGGGTGTGGGGCATGACCTCGCTTGCCATCCGCGAAGGCATGCCGGTTCCAGACAGCTATGCTGTTCTGGCGGATCCCGCCTACAAGGGCCGCGTCGCGATGGACGACGATGCCATCATCAACATTGGTGTCGGCGCCCTGATGAGTGGCCAGGATATCAACGATCCGAAGGACCTTGCCGCGGTCACGGCCGCGCTGAAGTCGATCAAGCCGAACGTCAAGCTTCTCTGGTCCACCGAGGATCAGTGGAACAAGTCGTTCGCGGCCAAGGAATTCGACCTCTCCCTGTTCTGGTCGGGCGGTTCGGTGCGCTCCAAGCGCAACTCGAAGCTTCCTGTTCAGTTTGTTGTCCCCAAGGAAGGCGGCATCGGCTGGGTGGATGGCCTGGGCATCCCGGCTTCGGCTCCGAACGTCGAAGGCGCGCTCGCTTTCGCCAACTGGATGATCGATCCGACCTTCTACGTCGAATGGGCAACCAAGGTCGGCGCACCGGCTTCGTCGAACTCGGCCGCTCTCGGGGCGTTGCCGGCGGATGACTTGAGCCGCCAGGTGCACAAGCCTGAATACCTGAAGACCATGGGCATCGTCTCGGGCATTCCAGATGATCGCCGGGAAGCCTTCAACAACGTATGGCAGGAAGTGAAAGCCTTCTATGCACAGTGATCAAGCGACATTGGCGTCAGAGCGCGGACCTTCGGGTCCGCGCAGTCGGGGCGCACTCCCGTCTTGGGTTTCGGCGACCGCCTTGCTGCTTCCGACCTATGGTTGGTTGACGCTTGCAGTCTTCCTGCCGCTGCTGACAATGCTTGTGTTCAGCTTCATGTCGGCGACACCGATGGGCAAGGCTCCGATCGTCTTCACACTGAAGCAATATCGCGCTTTCATCGATCAGCCCTACCTGGTCGGCATCGGCATCACGTCGCTGTTGATCGGCTTCTGGACGACGCTGTTTTGCGCTGTTCTCGGTTTCCTGGCCGCCGTGGCGCTTGTCCGTTCGACCTTCGGCAAGACGCGCGAGATGCTGCTGATCCTTATTCTTCTACCATTCTGGACCAATGGCCTGGTGCGCGTCTTTTCGTGGACGATGGTGCTCCGGGAAAACGGTTTCCTCGACAATCTGCTGCACATGATCGCCCCGGATGTCGGCTCCATAGGCTTTCTCTATACGCGATATGCCATCGTGGTCGGTCTGGTTCATGGCTATCTGCCGTACATGATCCTGACCTGCTACATCGCCCTTGTCGCGATCGACGACGCGATAATCGAGGCCGCTGCAAGCCTTGGCGCGCGCTGGTGGACGATTCTGTTCAAGGTTCTGGTGCCGCTCGCCGCTCCCGGCCTCATTTCCGGGTCCGTTCTGATCTTCATCCCTGTCATCGGCTCGTTCATGGAGCCGCGCATCCTGGGTGGTCGTGTCGGGGTAACCATGGGCACGGTGATCGAGGACCAGTTCACGCAGGCCTTCAATTGGCCGCTGGGCGCCTCGCTCTCCTTCACGCTGCTCGCCGTCGTGCTTGCAATCTTCGCAACCTTCTCCGGCGTTCTGCGCCGTGGCACGACAGCTTGAGGAGAAGATCATGAAATCGCTTGGACGTGTCTATCTCATCGCGATCCTGATCTTCCTCTACACGCCCATTCTCGTGATGATGGCGATGGGCTTCAATGCCTCGCCGCTTTACGAACTGCCGTTCAGCTTCTCGCTGCGATGGTATCAGGCGCTGTGGAACAACTCCGTGCTCCTGACCGCAGGCCTGAACAGTATCATCATCGCCTCGATCACCGCCGTGCTGGCGACGGCGCTCGGCACCATGGCCTCGGTGGCGCTGTCGCGGCGGACGTTCCGCGGCAAGAGCTTCCTGCAGCTGATGCTGCTGCCGCCGATCGCCATTCCGTGGCTGATCACCGGCACCGCGATGCTGATCTTCTTCTATTGGAGCGGTATCGGGCGGGGTATGCATGCGCTGCTGATCGGCCACGTGGCGCTTGCGATCCCTTACGTGGTCCTTGTCGTCGGCACCGGTTTCAGGACCATTCGCGCGGACCTCGAAGAAGCGGCGATGAGCCTCGGCTCGACACCGGTTCATGCGTTCTTCTCGGTGACCTTGCCGCTGCTCTATCCGAGTATCCTTGGCGCCGCGCTGTTCGCATTTGCCGTGTCGCTCGACCAGTTCGTTATTTCGTACTTCCTCGCCACGCCCGGCTACACCACGCTGCCGGTGCAGATCTACTCCTCGATCCGCAAGGGCTTCACCCCTGAAATCAACGCGATCTCGACCGTCCTTCTCCTCGGTTCGATGACGATCATCCTGATTTTTGCGCGCTTCGCCAAGCCCGGAGACACCCGTGACAAACGTTAAAGTCAATTCCGTCGCCAAGACCTACGGCACCACGCCGGTCCTGTCCGATATCACCACCGAATTCCCGGAAGGCTCCTTCACCAGCCTTCTCGGCCCGTCGGGTTCCGGCAAGACCACGCTGCTGCGCATCATCGCGGGCTTCATCAAGCCGGACCAGGGCGTCGTGACCATCGGCAATAACGATGTCACCGACATCCCCGTCTGGGGCCGCAACATCGGCATGATGTTCCAGTCCTACGCGCTGTTCCCGCACATGACGATTGCCCAGAACGTGGCCTTCGGCCTCGAGCGCCGGGGCATCAAAGGCGCTGCCGCCCGCAAGGAGGTCGACCGCGCTCTCGATATGGTGCGGTTGCCCGGCTTTGGCGATCGCACGCCCAAGCAATTGTCCGGCGGCCAGCAGCAGCGCGTCGCGCTCGCCCGTGCCATCGTCATCAAGCCAAGCGTGCTTCTGCTAGACGAGCCACTGTCGGCGCTCGACCGCCGCCTTCGCCAGGAGATGCAGGTCGAACTACTACGCATACAGCGCGAGAGCGGCCTGACAACGATCTTCGTCACCCATGATCAGGAGGAAGCACTGACGCTATCCGACAAGGTGGCCATTCTCGACAAGGGCCGCATCGTCCAGATCGGCGACCCGGAAACCGTCTATGAACGTCCGCTGACACGCTTCGCGGCGGAATTCCTTGGCGATTCAAACTTCCTGTCGGGGACTGTCGAGAACGGCGCCGTGCGTCTTGCCGACGGCAAGCTGGTCAAGACTACGGGGACGTTGCCGCCAAGCGGCTCGAAAGTGACGCTCGCGGTCCGTCCGGAAAAGATGTCGATCGTGTCCGGCCCGACAGATGGCAATAGCCTGACGGCTCGGATCACGACGGTCATCTATGCAGGTCCCGTGCTTTCCTATCTGCTTGAGGGGCCTGGTGGGTTGCCATTGAAGTTGTTCGCGCAGAACCGCGACGGCAAGGTCCTGAGCGATGGCGACACCGTCACCCTGAGCTGGGGTCCGGAACACACCGTTCCGGTGGCAGACTGATCATGGCGCCCGCGCCGCTCTCCAAGAATACGTTGCATGTCGTCATCGACATGCAACGTCTGTTTGCCGAGGAAACGGCGTGGCATACACCAGCAATCGCCGATATTCTTCCGAACGTGCTGGCGCTCAGCCAAGCGCGCCCGTTCGACACGATCTTCGTCCGATTTATGGTTCCCCAGAACGCGGAAGATGCAAAAGGCCGCTGGAAGAACTACTATCGCCGCTGGTCATTGGTGACGCTCGATGAGCTCGACGCAACCGTGCTGGATCTGGTCGCGCCGCTGGCGGCGATCGCCGGTCCAGGCTCCATCGTCGACAAAGAAACCTATTCCGTCTTCGGTTCGCCTGGTTTCGCCGCCCGCTTGCAGAACTCGGGAACGGACACTCTGATTTTCTCGGGTGTCGAAACAGACGTCTGCGTCTACGCGAGCGTTCTCGATGCAGTGGACGCGGGCTACCGGGTCATCCTGGCCGAGGATGCGCTGGGAAGCGGTGACATGAAAGCGCACGCCATGGTAACCGAGATCTTGGTGCCGAGGCTTTCGGAGCAGATCGAGATCTTATCGACACAAGCCATCCTGAATTTATGGCGAGACTGAGTTCGACAATGCAATTGCCAATCACGACGAACAGGCAGATTTGAGAGATCCGATGGATGTTCCCTTCAAAGACAAGGGCGGCCGCAGGAAGGCGGCAGTGCCTAAGGTTCAAGGCCAGCAGGCCGAGTATGCGCTTGGCGAACAGATCGGCTTCTATCTGCGGCAGGCAAACCAGCGGCACGTGGCGATTTTTGCGAGCCTGATGGCGGAGAAACTGACCACGACCCAATGGGCAGCGCTGGTCAAGCTCAAGGAGCTGCAGCCCTGTTCGCAAGGCAATCTCGGCCGCGAAACCGCCATGGACATGGCGACAATCAAGGGGGTCGTCGATCGACTGGTGAAGCGCGGGCTGGTCCACACAGCACCTGACGCAACCGACGCACGGCGGCTGGTGCTGACGCTGACGCCGGACGGCGAGGCGATGGTCGATCGCAACCTGGCGGTCGCACTGCAGATTTCGCAGGAAACACTGAGCACCCTGACGCTTGCCGAGCGGATGATGCTGATGGAACTCCTTCAGAAAATCTGCTGACAGACGCCGGCTCGCCAAAATCGGAGAACCCTCATGTTCAACCCCAGCGACGACGAGATCCAGTCGCTTGTCGACCAGATGACGGCTGCCGAGAAGGTCGATCTTCTAAGTGGACGCGGCTTGTGGAAGACGGCGGCGATCGAAAGATTGGGCATTCCTTCGATTGTGATGACCGACGGCGCCTACGGTGTCCGGTACTCGACGACCCAGATCGATGCCGGCGATAACGACGAAGATAGTCTGCAGGCATTCCTAGACGTTGTGGGCCAACAGGGCGATGGATCGGGCGGCATGTTCGGTACCACCCGCCCGGCAACGTGTTTTCCGAACGGCAATCTGCTTGGCTGTTCGTGGGATGTCGATCTGGCCTACCGCATGGGAGCCGCATTGGCGGCCGAGTGCCAGGATTTCGGTGTTCACCTGCTGCTTGGGCCTGGCATCAACATCAGGCGCACGCCGCTGGCGGGCCGGGCCTACGAATATTACTCCGAAGATCCTGTCATCAGCGGCGATATCGCGGCTGCGGTCATTTCGGGACTGCAAGATAATGGCGTAGGTTCCTCGCTGAAGCATTTTGCCTGCAACAACTCCGAAATCGAGCGGACGACCACCAGCTCTGATGTCGACGAGCGGGCCCTGCGCGAAATCTACCTGGCGGGGTTCGAACGCGCGATCGAAAAGAGCGGACCGTGGTCGGTAATGAGCGCTTATAATCCGTTAAACGGCATCCAGGCTGCTGAACATCATTGGCTGCTCACATCGGTGCTGCGCGAGGAATGGGGCTATGACGGCCTGGTCATGTCCGACTGGCATGCGATCAAGGATCGTGGAGCCGCGCTCAATGCCGGCACCGATCTCGACATGCCGGAAAGCCGACCGCGCAAGGCGCGCCTGCTTACGGCGGTCGAAGTCGGGGATGTTCAGCCCGAGGTCATCGATGCCGCCTGCGTGAGGGTTCTGTCACTGGTCGCCAAATGCAAGACGCACGAGCAGCGCGGCATCACGGCGGACCTTGAGGCACACCATGCACTTGCGCGCGACATCGCAGCGGAATCGATCGTATTGCTGCGCAACGAAGGCAGGGCGCTGCCTCTTGATCCCGCTACCTTGGGCAATCTGCTGATCGTTGGTGATGGCGCAATTACTCCCGTCATCCAGGGGTCGGGCTCGGCCACCACGAATCCCTACAGGGTGGATAGTCCATTCACTCAGATCTCCGCGCGGGCGGGACAGGGCTTGAAGGTTCGGCACCTGCCTTTCTCATCATCCGCGCAAGTGGACTCGTCGGCTTCGGTCGACGCGATCGTCGACGCAGCATCGCACGCCGATGTCGTCGTGGTGTTGGCCGAGAACGAGCCAAGCCTGAATGGCGAAGGCAACGACCGTCACTCGCTGAAGCTTGCCCCTAGTCACGACGCTCTCATCGCGGCACTTTCGGCGACAGGTCGCAAGCTGATCGTCGTGCTCTCGATGCCGGACACGGTCGAGATGCCCTGGATCGAGCATGTCGACGCCGTGCTCGCCAGTTTCTACGCGGGGCAGGGCGGTGGCGAGGCACTGGCCCGCATCCTGTTCGGCGAGCAGAACCCTTGCGGCAAGCTATCGGCCAGTATGCCGGTTCGCATGCAGGACATTCCGGGATGGCACACCTATCCGGGCGAGCGAGGCCGTCATCTCTATAGCGAGGGCATTTTCGTCGGCTATCGGTTTTATGATCTGAAGGCGATTGCCCCGGCATTCCCCTTCGGACATGGGCTCAGCTACACCTCTTTCGTCTATGAGATGATCGAGATCGATCAGGACGAGATTGGCGCGGATACCGCGTGCACCGTGCGCGTCACCGTCCGCAACAGCGGTCCGGTCGCCGGCAAGGAAATCGTCCAGCTTTATGTGCGCCCGCATGCGCCAGGCCTGAGACGGCCGGTCCGCGAACTCAAGGCCTTCAGCAAGGTGGATCTGCAGCCGGGCGAGGCGAAGGCTGTGTGTTTCACGCTGACGTCGCGCGATTTCCGCCATTTCGACACGGCGCGCTCCGCCTGGGTTCTCGATGCCGAAGCCTTCGAGATCGAGGCCGCTGCTTCATCGCGCGATATCCGTCTGTCCGCCATCCTGACGTGTCGCTCTGAAGCCGCCGCACTGCCCGTCATCCTACCCAACTCGCCAACTGCGATCGTCTTCTCTCATCCGAAGGCGGAGGCTGCTCTTGTCGATTTCATGGTCTCGGCGCTTTCCATCTCGGAGGTCGAAGCCGCGGCGCTTCTCGCCAAGACGAAAGGGTCCTTCCTCGGCTTCTACGACACGCTGAGCTGGTATGTCGGAGATAGCGTCAAGGAGAGCGACATCGCCCGGATTTTCGCGCACTTAAACGACGACCATGACGCAGGCAGCTAAGGAAATCGCATTCTGACAGCGCAACAGGGGTGAGCTTTCAATCGACCTCTACGTTCGGCGCTGGCGGGATACGAACTCAATGCAGCTTTCTGCTTTCCGACAAGGGGTGAATTTTGGCCGCCGATTGACACGTCGGCTATTTTCCGGCGGACGATATCCGCTACTGGACTTTGGAAAAAGGGCTTTTGTTCACAACCAGGTCGTCGGTTCGGATCCCATCAAGAGCATTAATCATTCCAATTGCTCTCGAGCGAAATTGATCAAGCTTTCAATGTGGTCGGCCACGGCGAGGCGCGTTTGTCGGATATCGCTGTGCTCCAATGCTTCAATTATCAGCAGATGTTCTGTCGAATCCGGCTTGAGCCGGTCTTTCAGCCGATCGATCTCGAACAGGCGCGTGGTGGCGCGCAGTTCCCGCAAGACCTTCGCCATGACCGCGTTGGCGCAATGGTCGATGATGAGATTGTGCAGGTTGTCGTCCGATACCCAATGGGCATCCGTGTGATAGGCCGTTGCGTCGAGAAGATCGTTGATTTCACGCCTGACGACGATCAGTTGCCGGCGCGGGATGTTGGGGATTGCCAACACAGCTGCTTCAGGTTCAATCAAAAGTCGCAGGCGCAGGCTCTGCAGATATTCGCCAATATCGACACGGCGAACAACGTAGTTGCGGCCGTCTCCCTTGCGTACCGAGCCTTCACCTTCCAGCCGCTGCAGAGCTTCACGCAAAGGAGTCCGGGAAATGCCCAGGGCCTCGGCAAGCTTCGCCTCGACGATGACCTGGCCGCCTTTCAGCCGGCGATGGCGTATCATGTCCGACACGGCCTTATATGCGAGCGAGGCGAGATTGTGCTGTCCGCTAGTCGAAGTGGCATCCTGCAGGGTTGAAATGTCGCTCACCTTTTCCTCGCTCTGCGCATAGCCGACATCGCTGGCAACGAACGGCTTTCCTTGGCGCAATTGGTGTTACATAAGATAGCCGAACTCATGAAGAAGCAAAAAGGGGATACATGGACGACCGGATGGACGATGCGGCCGAGGAAAGCCTGGCTGAGGAAACCTATCGGCTGCTTCTGACGGAAATTCTCTCGGCTCGGCTTGCGGGCGGATCGGTGGTGCAGCAAAGGCGGCTGGCAAGTCGATATGCGGTATCCCGCTCGCCGATGCGCCATGCGCTCGGACGCCTCGAAGGCGAGGGGCTGCTTGTCCGCAACGACAAGGGCGTCCTGTGCGTGCGCGTGATTACCTTGAAGGATTATCTCGATAGTCTTGCGATGCGCATGTTGCTGGAACCCAGTGCGGCCGCGGTCGCGGCGGGGCGCATGCCGGCGACGACACTGCATTCGCTGGAAGCGATGCTCGATGCGATCGAGGCGGATGCCGAGCCGGATCCGGAATTTGTCTGGCAATTTGACGACGCCTTGCACATGTCGATCGCCGATGCGAGCGGCAATAGTTTCATGGCCGCCACGATCGGGGAAATGCGCCGCTATACTACGATCTTCGAGCGGCAGATGGCCGTCGTGCGGGCAAAACCCGGCGTTGCCGAGCATCGTTGCATTCTTGCAGCCGTGGCGGGCAGCGATCCCGAGGCCGCGCGTCAAGCGATGACACGTCATCTCGAGGCGGTTCGCCAAGGCGTTCTCACAAATTTCTGACGGCAATCGAGTCATCTCTTGCATCGACGGGAAAGTGTTGTATAAAACTGGGATCCCAGATGAATGCAAGTGTCTGGGCATAACAAAAATAACTCCAGAGGTCAGCATGTTTCGATTTTCAATGTCACGCGGCCTGCTCGCCGCTTCGCTTCTATCCTTGACGACATCAGTCGCTCTTGCCCAATCCTGCACGCCGAAGGTCGCGGCAGGTGATTTGATCACTCCCGGAAAACTCGTCATGTCGACGAACCCGACCTTGCCGCCCCTGCAATTCGTCGATTCCAGCGGCGATCTGAAAGGCATGCGCATCGAACTTGGCACCGAGATCGCTAAACGCCTCTGCCTTGAGCCCGAATATATTCGCATCGAGTTTTCGGCGATGGTGCCGGGCCTGCAGTCCGGGCGCTGGGATATGATCGATACCGGCATCTTCTTTACCGAAGAACGCGCCAAGATCATGCAGATGATCCCTTACGAGGATCAGGCGATCAGTGTCTCCATCGCGCCCGGTTACGACAAGAAGATCGCCGGCAAGGACGACCTGGCCGGTATGACGATCGGTGTGGAAATCGGTGGCTTCGAGGAAACCAAGACGCGCCTGCTCGACAAGGAACTGCGCGATGCGGGCAAACCGGGCCTGACGATCCAGGCCTTCGACAATTTTGCGCTCGCCTACCAGGCCCTTCGCGCCGGCCAGGTTCAAGGCGTAGTCTCGATCGATGCCGTCGCGAAGGACTACGATGCGCGCGGCGACTTCAAGCGCGCCGTGAGCGGCCTCTATCCTGCCCCTGTCGCTGTTGCCTTTAAAAGCCCCAAGCTTGCCGATGCCGTTTCGGCGACCTTGAAGGAGATGAAGGCTGATGGTTCGCTAAAGACGTTGTTCGACAAGTATGGCTTGCCGATGGTGACGGGCGACTATTCCGTGAAGGGACCCGGCCGCTGATTGGACTGATCGGTCCATCGGAAGGGCTGCGCGCGGCTTTGCCGCGCGCTTCGGAAGGAAGGTTACGTTCATGCAGCTTTGGAGCTGGTCGGGTTTCTTCGGATACCTCTTCAACCCCTTCATTCTCGGGGGTGTCTTCACCACTATATGGCTGACGGTGGTCTCGCTGAGTGCAGGCCTGATCCTCGGATTTGCCCTGGCATTGATGCGGCGTTCGAAGGCGCGTCTGGTTCAGCTGGTAGCCAAGGCCTACATCTGGCTTTTCCGTGGCACGCCGTTGCTCGTCCAACTGATCGCCATCTACACGGCATTACCGCAGTTCGGCATCCGCTTCTCGGTTGTCGAGGCGGCGCTGATCGGGCTCGCGCTCAACGAGGCGGCCTATCTGGCCGAGATCATTCGTGCCGGTATCGAAGCCGTCCCCGAAGGGCAGGCGAGAGCCGCTCGCGCGCTCGGCATGACCGAGCGTCAGATCATGCGTCATATCGTTATGCCGCAGGCCTTCAAGGTCATCATTCCGCCGCTTGGAAACTCAGTCAACGGCCTTCTCAAAACGACGTCGGTGACCTCGGTCATCTCCATGGAGGAACTTCTGCGCCGCACCCAGGTCCTCATCCAGGAGCGCTTCATGGTGCTGGAGCTCTTCTCGGTAGCCGCCATCTACTACCTCCTTTTGACCACGCTCTGGGACTTTTTCCAGAGCCACATCGAGAAACGCTTCGGTCAGGCAGACTCCCGGCTGTCCATGACGGAAAAGCGCTAGAAGCAGGATAATCGACATGACCAAGAAATTTCGCGGTGTCTATACCGTGATGATCACGCCGCTGAACGAGCATGGCGCGGTAGATCTGAAGGCGCTTGCCGCCTTCACTGATTGGCAGGTTCGCCAAGGCATCCACGGATTGATACCGTTGGGGTCGACAGGAGAGTTTCTCTCGCTCAGCGAAGACGAGCGCGATGGCGTTGCACGGACGGTGATCGAAACCGTAGCCGGCCGTGTGCCGGTCCTGATCGGCGCCGGCGCGGAGGACACGCGCGAATGCGTTCGTCTGAGCCGCAAGGCGGAAGCGATGGGCGCCGACGGCGTCATGATTATTCCGCCCTTTTATTCGACCCCGACCGACGACGAACTGGTGCATCACTATCGCACCATCGCGTCAGCGATCTCCATTCCCATCATGGTCTACAACAATCCCGCAACGGCCAATGTCGACCTGAAGCCGGAGCTGGTCGAACGGATCGCTGAAATCGACGGCTGTGACTATATCAAGGAGTCGACGCTGGAGGTGACGCGCGTGCGTGATATCATCCGGCTCGCAGGCGACAATATGACGGTTTTCGGCGGCATTCTCGGCTTCGAATCCTTCGTCATGGGCGCGCAGGGCTGGGTGGCGGTCGCTTCCAATATTGCTCCAGGGCCGATGGCGCGCATTTTCGAGCTTGTGGCCGACGAAAAAAAGATCGACGAGGCCCGCGCGCTCTATCTGCATTGGCTGCCGATCATTCAGGCCGTCGGTGGGCAGGCCTATGTCGCCGGTTCGAAGTCGCTGTTGCGGCATATGGGTTTTGGCGCCGGTGCGCCGCGCCCGCCGCGTCTGCCTTTACCTGCCGAACAGGATGCAGCCATGAAAAAACTGGTTCAGGATTTCGGCCTGAAATTCGAGGCCTGAGGATACCGTCCGTGTCAACTGCTCCTCGATCCACGGCTGAACCGACCATCGAATTCTTCGTCGATGGTCGTTCTCTTCATGCCGAGCGCGGAATGACGATTGCTTCAGCGATCGAGGCCGGCGGCCATCACGGATTTTCGCGCGGATTGAAGGGCGAGGCGCGGGGGCTTTTTTGCGGCATGGGCGCTTGTCATGATTGTCTCGTGACCGTCGACGGCAAAGTCAGCCAGCGCGCCTGTATGACTACCGTCGAGGCTGGCATGCATGTTCATAGGCCATCTTCGCGTCCGGCTATCGCGTCCGGACAAATTGCAGATCTCTGTGACGCCCCGATATCTCTCGCAACCATGGAGATCGATCTGCTGGTCATTGGCGCTGGACCAGCCGGCCTTGCCGCTGCGGAAGCGGCTGCTAGCGCCGGTGCGAAGGTAGCGATCGTTGATGAACGCAAGATCGCAGGCGGCCAATATTATAAACAGCCTGCGACGTCGACGGCCGTGGCGCAGCTGGAACACGACGCGCAGGCACGCGAAGGGCTGGACCTGATCCGAAGTGCCAGCAAGGCCGGTGTCACCCTGATCGGCGAAACGGTCGTCTGGGGCGCCGAAAACGGCGAAGGCGGCACCATCATTGCCTGCTATCGCCCATCGGGCGCATTCTATTGCAGGCCTCGAATGATCGTAATTGCAACCGGCGCCTACGAGCGACCATACCCGGTGCCTGGCTGGACGCGCGCGGGCGTCATGACGACCGGGGCAGCACAGACCCTCCTTAGAAGCTACGGTACCGTGCCTCACGGCAGGATCCTGATTGCCGGCAACGGGCCTCTCAACATCCAGGTTGCCAATGAGATCCGTAGGGCGGGCGGCACAGTGGTCGCGCTGGTCGAAGCCGCAGCGCCGCCATGGTCGAAACCTTTCGAGGCTTTGAGTTTATTGAAGCTCGGTGGCGGTCTTGCCGTTTACGGCGCACGGCAGCTCGCGGCTTTGCAGGCGGCCGGCATCTCGCTCCACTGGGAAAGCAAGATCACTTCAATCCATGGTTCCGCTCGCGTCGAGGCCGTCACCATATCCGGCCCAACGGGTGACAGGAGGCTCGATGCCGATACCGTCCTTATCGGCGGCGGCTTTGCTTCCTCGAATGAGCTTTCCCGTTTCCTCGGCTGCGGTCACGAGGTTGCCGGCGGCGAGCTGGTGGTTACGAGTGGTGATGATGGCGAGACTACGTTTTCTCACATTCACGTCGTTGGCGAGGCCGCGCGTTTCGGCGGCGCTCATATCGCCAAGGCGCAAGGCCGGCTGGCCGGGCTTGCGGTCGCGCGCAAACTGGGCCTTGGCGGAACACCCGATCGTGAAGCCGAACGCAGGCTTGCCCGCCATCGCGCCTTCCAGGCCAGTCTCTGGACGGCTTTCAAGCGGGCAACGGTTGATCGAGACGAGGCGCTTGCCGACGAGACGATCATCTGTCGCTGTGAAGGTATAACGGCCGGTACCCTAAAGGCGATCATTGCGAAAGGCGCAGCGGATATCGCCACGTTGAAGCGACTTTCGCGTGCTGGGATGGGGCGCTGCCAAAGCCGCTACTGTGGTCATATGCTGGCTAAGATCGCAGATGAGAGGCACAGCATTGGAGAGACCCACGGGTTTCTGGCGCCGCAAATGCCATTGCGTCCCATTCCTCTGGCCGCCCTTGCCGTTGAAAAAC
Source organism: Rhizobium sp. KNZ2-6A (assembly GCF_056755475.1). Taxonomy (NCBI): domain Bacteria; kingdom Pseudomonadati; phylum Pseudomonadota; class Alphaproteobacteria; order Hyphomicrobiales; family Rhizobiaceae; genus Rhizobium; species Rhizobium sp. KNZ2-6A. The sequence continues at coordinate 72,123 of NZ_JBNDIC010000018.1, forward strand.
CAGAATGGGGAGGACACAAGCGCGCCATGCTGCCCGAGAAGCAGCCATTGCAGTCGGCCGAGCCCCTGCCGTTTTCACAAACATCGACGTTGGTGATCGGGGCAGGGATCGCCGGTCTGTCGACGGCGCTTTTTCTTGCAGGCGAAGGCGAGGAGGTTGCTGTTGTCGAGCGTGCCTTTGTCAATTCGCTTGCCTCCGGCGGAAATGCCGGAAGCCTGCATGCGCAGCTTCTATCCTTCGATCATGGCGCGCGCGCGGAAGTCGGCGGTGGGCCGGCGGCGCAAACGCTGCCTCTGCAGCGGGATTCCATCGCACTTTGGGGCGCCTTGCAGCAGGAGCTTGGTCGCGATTTCGAGATGAAGGTAACCGGTGGCCTGATGGTCGCCGAGACCGAGGCGCACATGCATTTCCTTGCCGAAAAGGTCGCTGTCGAGCAGCGCGCTGGCATTGATTGCCGGCTGATCGGTCGCGAGGAATTGCGCACTCTGGAGCCAGGATTATCGCCGGCTTTCCTCGGCGCCGCCTATTGCCCGCAGGAAGGCAAGATCAATCCGCTCGTTGCGACCCAACATATCCTCGAGGCCGCGCGCGCGAAAGGAGTCCGCATCATCGAGAAATGCGAGGTTGTCGCCATCGCTGCGGTCGCATCTGGTTTCGAGGTGCGGACATCACGCGGCATGATCAGAGCAAAACGTATTGTCAATGCGGCCGGCGCCTTTTCTTCGCGCATCGGTGCCATGCTCGGGGTCGACATTCCCGTCTTCGGCGCGCCGCTGCAGATGGTCGTCACGGAGGCGGCCGCCCCTTTGATTTCCTGTCTTGTTGCTCATGCCGATCGCCATCTGACATTGAAGCAGGCGGCCAACGGCAATTTCATCATCGGCGGCGGCTGGACGGCTGGTCTTGATCCGGTACATCAGCACCCCCGGCCGCTGCTGTCGAGCCTCGAGGGCAATCTCTGGGTGGCCCAGCATGTGGTTCCGGCGCTGCGCAAGCTGCATATCATCCGCAGCTGGGCGGCCATGAACATCAATATCGATGGCGCGCCGATCCTTGGCGAGCATCCCCAGCAACCCGGCTTCTTCAACGCCGTGACCTCCAACGGCTATACGCTCGGTCCGCTTCTCGGCCAACTCACCGCGCAGCTCATCCTGGGTCGGGAGACTGGACGAGCGCTGCAAGCCTTTTCCATCACTCGTTTCGCGAAAGGCCGCTCATGATCGAGATCAATGGCGTCTCCAAATTCTACGGCACCCATCCGGTTCTGAAGAACTGTACCGTTCAGGTGGCTCGGGGCGAGATCGTCGTGGTCTGTGGACCATCTGGCTCAGGCAAGTCGACCTTGATCAAGTGCGTCAATGGTCTCGAACCCTTCCAGGAAGGTTCAATCCGCGTCCACGGGATCGAGGTAGGCGATCCGAAAACGGATCTGCCGAACTTGCGCACGCGCGTCGGTATGGTCTTTCAGAATTTCGAGCTCTTTGCTCATCTCAGCATCCTCGATAACATCATGCTGGCCCAGAAGATCGTGCTTGGTCGCAGCCCCGTCATGGCGGAAACCAAGGCCATGCAACTGCTGGATCGTGTCGGTTTGACCGACCAAGCCAGAAAATTTCCGAGCCAGCTTTCCGGTGGCCAGCAGCAGCGCGTTGCCATAGCCCGCGCGCTCGCCATGGACCCCTTGGCGATGCTTTTCGACGAGCCGACGTCTGCGCTTGATCCGGAAATGGTGTCTGAAGTGCTTGATGTCATGACCGGCCTGGCAAGGGATGGAATGACGATGATGGTGGTGACCCATGAGATGGGTTTTGCCCGCCGTGTGGCCACCCGCGTCATCTTCATCGACCAAGGCGAGATTGTCGAAGATAGGCCGAGTGAAGAATTCTTCACCTCTGGTCACAATCCGAGAACGGAAGCCTTTCTCGGCAAGATCCTCCGGCATTGATGGATGCTCACGTGCGGTCGAAACCGCACCGCCTCCACCGGAACCGACCACAATAGAGACAACCGAAGCAAGAGAGAGTGGAATGAAACTGAAGATCACTGCCGGCCCATTTGAATTCGATGCCATGCTGGAGATGGTAAAGGCGCCCAAGACCTGCGAGGCCTTCCTGCAGGAGATACCTTTCGAAGGAAAAATCGTACACGTGCGCTGGTCGGGCGAGGGCGTGTGGATTCCGCTTGGGGAACAAGATTTCGGCGTCGCTTATGAGAACCATACCAGCCATCCTGCCCCGGGCCAGATCATTCTTTATCCCGGCGGCATCAGCGAAACCGAAATCCTGCTTGCCTACGGCGGCGTCGATTTCTCGTCAAAGATGGGACAGCTTGCCGGAAATCATTTCATCACGCTTACATCAAACCTCGACAAGTTGCCCGAGCTGGGGCGCCTAGTTCTATGGGAAGGTGCGCAAAACATCCGATTTGAGCAGGTTTCGGAATAATTCGACCCAAGGCGTTATCGCCCTTTTCAAAGGGTACCGCTCAGCTGATCTCTCAGTCACATCCACTTCATGCAGCTGTGACCGGAATTGTTGGGTGTGTGACCCAAACCCTGGTGATCTATCGATGGGTCGGTGAAACGGTTTCGTTATACCGCTCCGTCGTTGCGGCGATGTAATTGCGCCATCCACCATAATGCGTGATCTCCGTCGCGTTAGAGAGTGCCGCGGATTCGACGAGAAAGCCCTTGGCCGAGGTACCGTCCAACAGCATGATGGTGCCGATACCGAGCGGAGTTGGTATTGCCGCGACAAACTGGCCGAAGGCCGACGGGGTCAATTGCCAGACTTCGACATCGATCGAGTTGCCGGATCGGTCCGCAACGCGAATGAGGCCCGGCTTTGGCGGGGTCTGTCCCTGTAGCGCATAAAGCCGGTAGCAATCCGACGTTTGCGTCTTGCGCAGCAATTGGCCTCCAAGATCAAGAAGCTGTCCGTTCAAAGGCATGCCGGAGAGATGGGCTCCAACGACGACGACATCAATCAAGCCGTTCGTCGCAATTCCATCCGTCATTTTCGTGGTGGGCTGGGGCCAACCGGTGGCACCAAGCGTCGGGACACATTCCCGATGAATGTCGCGCGCGAGTGATGCGGCAAGGCCGTCTTTTCCAAGGGGCGAAAGTAGGGTGACGCTGGCTGGGCGACCATCGCCGCGTTCGCCTGTCGGCACCGCAATTCCGCAGAGATCAAGCAGATTGACGAAGTTCGTATAGGTGCCCAGGCGCGAGTTCTCGCGGATCGGCTCGGCTTCCAGCTCCGCGCGTGTGTAGTGGCGCGGGGCGGTCGGTACGCAGATGAGATCGACGGAGGCGATGATGGGCGCGAGCTTCCGCTTCAGCGCCTGCAGGGCATAGAAGCCGTTGAAGGCATCGGCCGCCGAAAGCGTCTTCGCGGCGCCATAGATCTCGCGCGTAACTGGATGGAAACTGGCTTCCTTGTGATCGAAAAACTCTTTCACGGCGGCATAGCGCTCCGCGACCCACGCGCCTTCGTAGAGCAGATCCGCCACCTTGTAGAAGTCGCCGAAGGGTATTTCCACCAGGCTGTGACCGAGGCCGGAAAGCATGGCAAGCGCGGCCTCGTAAGACCTCTGCATCGCGTCGTCGCCGAAGAAGCGGAGATCGCCCTTGGCGGGTACGCCGATCGTCAGCATCGCCGCGGTCGTGCCGAAGCCGGCAGCTGGGATCGTTCGCGAATAGTCATCGCTCGGGTCCGGCTGAGAGGAGATGGAAAAAACTTTCCAGGCATCATCCACCGTCAGCGCGAAGATCGACACGCAGTCGAGCGTACGGCAGGCGGGAATGACACCCGTGGTCGAAATCGCACCGACGGAGGGCTTCAGACCGACGATATTGTTAAGACCGGCCGGGATGCGCCCGGAGCCAGCCGTATCGGTGCCAAGCGCAAAGCTGACGACGCCCTGCGCGGTCGCAACCGCCGAGCCGGAGGAGGAGCCGCCAGGCACGAGATCCGGATCGATCGCATTGCGCGGGATCGGGTAGGGCGAGCGCACGCCGACAAGGCCGGTCGCGAACTGGTCGAGATTGGTCTTACCGATGACGAGCGCACCGGCCTCCTTCAACAGCCGGACAACGGTCGCGTCGGCTTTTGGCATATAGCTGTAGTCAGGGCAGGCGGCTGTGGTCGGCATGCCGGCGACGTCGATATTGTCCTTCACGGCAAAGGGAATGCCCCAAAGCGGTTTTGTCGCGGGGTCGAAGGTACCAAGCGCTTCAGTCTCAACCAGTAGATCTCGGATGTCGGCAAGATGGATGAAGATGCCCGGATCGTTTACTTCAGCAATGCGTGCAAAAACTGTGTGGATCATGCCGGTGGCCGTCAGACCGTTCTGATAGGCTGCGTGTAGGGAGGCGATATCGAAAGCTGGTTCCGCTCTCATGGTGTATCCTCATCGAGTATTTTGACGGGCCGGTCCCACTGGATGAGCACGACGCAGCCGGTGTCGCTCCAGACCGAATGTTCGGTGCCTGCGGTGTTCACCACATAACTGCCCTTGCCGTAGTCGCCGGCCTCGTCCGATTGGGTGCCCTCAAGCACCAGAATGGTTTCAAGCCCCTCGTGGCGATGGCGAGGCACCAAGGCTCCGGCCTCGTATTTCAGCAGCGCCACGCCCGGTTGGTCGCCTTCGAAAGGGCGGATCCAGTGGATTGTCACGTCGGGTCGGAAGGGGCCGAACTCCAGTTCCTTCCAGCCGCCAGACGTCAGGAGTTCGCGGGTAGTTTCAGGCATGAATCGCCTCCAATATGTCGTCCACATGCGCCGTCCAGCCGACGATCGCGCCTTGGGCGCGGATCATGGCGATGGCGGCAGCCTTGAATTCGGGAAAATAGCTCTCGGTCGCCTCCTCGGCGAGCAGGCATTCATAGCCGCGATCATTGGCCTCGCGCATGGTCGTTTGGACGCAGACTTCGGTCGTGACCCCGGCGAAGACGAGCTGGGTTATGCCGCGCCGTTTCAGTATGTCGCCGAGATCGGTGGCGTAGAACGCGCCCTTGCCGGGCTTCTCGATCACCACTTCATCGTCGATGGGTGCCAGCTCGGGCAGGATCGCCGTACCGGATTCGCCTGCTATGAGGATGCGGCCCATCGGGCCTTCGTCGCCGATGCGCAGCGAAGGATTGCCGCGTTCCCGCTTGGCGGGTGGCAGGTCGGAAAGATCGGGCCTATGGCATTCCATCGTGTGGATGACCGGCAGGCCCGCCTTGCGGAAGCCATCGATCAGCCGTTTCACGTCGGGCACGATTTTCGTGATGCGGCTGACATCGTTGCCGAGGCTTTCGCCGAAGCCGCCAGGCTCGGCGAAGTCCCGCTGCATGTCGATCACGATTAAGGCGATGTGATCTGTCTTCGCTGTAAAGGCGAAGGGTTCTGCCTTGATATCGATCATCAATGATGCCCCGCCATGTGGGCGCCGATCACGCCGATATCGGCCGACAATGCCGGCGTCTCGTAGACCAGCTTGCCCTCGGAAATGACCATGATGCGGTCGGACATCTCGAGCAGTTCGTCGAGATCCTCCGAGAGCAGCAGCACGGCGGCGCCGGCATTGCGGGCGCGCATGATACGGGCGCGGATCTCGGCGACGGCGGAGAAGTCGAGGCCGAAGCAGGGGTTTGAGACGATCAGAAGATCGACTTTGCCTGTCAGCTCGCGTGCTAGCACCGCGCGCTGGACATTCCCGCCCGAAAGCGCCGCTATCGGTGACGAAGATGAGACGGTCTTCACCTTGAAATTGGTGATCAATTCGGCGGCGCGCCTCTTCATCTTCCTCGAGTTCAGCCAAATCGCATCCTTGCCGTCTGATTTGACATCGAAGGTGCGGAAGGCGAGGTTTTCGCTGACCGTCATCTTCGGCGCGCAAGCATTCTGCAGCGGCTCCTCGGGAACGAAGCGGACATTGTTCCTGCGCGTCTCCGGCCTGGTCGCGCCGTAGACCTTGCCATTGACCATGACCCGGCCCGCATCCGTCGGACGCTGGCCGGCAAGGATTTCCGTCAGTTCCTTCTGGCCATTGCCGGAAATGCCGGCGATGCCGACAATCTCGCCGGAGCGCACCGTCAGCTTATCGATCTCGATGGTCTTCAGGCCGGAACGATCCGGCGCCTTTACCTGCTCGACATGCAGCACCGCTTTTACCGTATCCGTGACGGGGACGCGCGTGTCGAGCTCAGCGAGCTTGACGTCGCCGATCATCATCGCCGCCATGTCCGCCGTCGAAAGTTCGCCGACCTTACCGCCGCCGACAAGCTTGCCGCGGCGGAGGATGGATACCGCGTCGGCGAATTTCGTCACCTCGTGGAACTTGTGGCTGATCATCAGCACCGTCAGCTCGCCGCGCTCGGTCATGCCGCGCACCAGGCCGAGCATCTCGTCGGCCTCGGCAGGCGTCAGGACGGAAGTCGGCTCGTCGAGCACGAGGAAGGAGCGGCCGAGATAGAGCTGCTTGACGATCTCGAGTTTCTGCTTTTCGCCGGCGGCAAGCTCGCTGACCGGCCGTTCAAGCGGGATTTTGAATGGCATGTGCTCCATGAACGCGGCGAGGTCTCGGCGCTCTTTGGCCCAGTTGATCACAGCGGGCACTTGCGTGCGGCTGATGACGAGATTTTCGGCGCCCGTCAGCGAAGGCACCAGCGTGAAATGCTGATAGACCATGCCGAGGCCGTAGGTCGCAGCATCTCTCGGCGAGGCGATCGTCACCTCTCGACCATCGACCGAGAGCGAACCGGAGGTCGCGTGGTAGAAGCCCATGATGCATTTGACAAGCGTCGATTTGCCGGCGCCATTCTCGCCAAGTAGGGCGTGGAAACTGCCGGCCGGAATGTTGACTGAGACATTGTCGAGCGCGGTGAAGCTGCCGAAGCGCATCGTCATGTCGAGCGTGTCGATGCCGACGGCCTTGCCAGTTTGCGGAAGGGGCGTGTCGCGGATTATGCTCACTTCAATGCTCCTTTTCGACAATAATGGCGACGGGGCCGCCGCCAGGCGGTCCCTGATGTTCGGCGCCGCCGGAGACGAAGAGATCGGTGATGCCGAAAAAGCCGGCAAGCACTCCGCCGACGAAGGCGCGGGCATGGCGCGTGCCAGAAATATCGGAATCGTCCAGCATGGTGTGGCGTTTGCCACCCACCTTGCCGGAGGGGTCAGGTTCGGCTTTGGCGAGGACAGCGGCGAGGTGCCCGTTTGCCGGCAGACGCCCGCGCGCCTCGCGGATTGAGGTCGTATCAATAGCGTCACGCATCACCGCGTGGTCGATCGCCAGCGGCCCGGACCATTTGTCGCTCATGCCCAGTACGATGATTTCATGGTCGGTCAGTTCGACGCCGGCAGAAGTGGAAGCACAGCGCGAGAAAAGTTCATAACGGCTGCATATATCGGTGTCATTTATCGTTTCCGCGCTGATCTCGCCAAGCGCGACGGCTGCACCGAGTGCCGAGGCGCCGCGTGACAGGCCCATCGACTTTAGCGTGTCGCGGGTAGCAAGGGTCTTGCCTTCCGCTTCCAATCCGGCAATGCGATTGAGCGTAAGAAGTGGGCATTTGATCTGGACGAAATGCACGTCACCGGGGTCGTCAATACCTGCGTCGCGCATTGCCTCGCGGACGCCTTCAGCGACGAGTAGCATCTGTTCGCGTCGCCCAAGATGTTCTGGCGGCAGCGAAGGCGTACGTGCAACGCCGATCGCCAGCGCACGCTCGGCAGGCGCTTGCACTACCGCCCGGGCGAACACCGTCCAGTGCGGCGACAGCGCGCCCTCCGTCCCGCCCGACATAACAAGCGAGACGCCCTCGACGCCGTGCTTTTGAAAGAGTGTCTCGAAGCTGCGGGTTGCATAGCCGCGAGAGAAATCGTTGACGCAGCCGTTTCCCTCCGTCTTACCAAGCACGGCCACCACATTTTTTGCCGATAGGCCGCTGGCAAAAAGCGCCTCAACGCCGGAGATGTCGTCCGGTCCGTCGGCGGCTACACGAAAGATTTGCGCGCGCAGCGAGGGCATCAGGGCAGGGCCTCGATCAGCGCCTTGGAATTGGAAACGGAGCCGAAAACACCGCCCTGCATTTTCACCATCTTGATGGCGGCGAGGTGGTTGCCGTAATCGGTCGCGCCGCAACAGTCTTCGAGCAACAGACATTCGAAGCCGCGGTCGTTCGCCTCGCGCATGGTGGTGGAGACGCAGACGTCGGTCGTAATTCCGGCCAGGATGATGTTTTCGATGCGCTTCTGGTTGAGGATCAGCTCAAGGTCGGTCGCGCAGAAAGAGCCTTTGCCCGGCTTGTCGATAATCGACTCGCCTTCGATCGGATAGAGTTCGGGAATGATGTCCCAACCGGGTTCTCCGCGCACGAGAATACGGCCGCAGGGACCGCTGTCGCCGATGCCGGCGCCGATGCGCTGCGAGCGCCATCGCTTGTTGGCCGGCAGGTCGGCGAGATCCGGCCGATGGCCTTCCCGCGTGTGGAGGATATGATAGCCCCTGGCGCGCATGGCGGATAACACGGACTTGATCGGCGCGATCGGCGCCTGGACTAGAGACAGGTCGTAACCCATGTGGTCCACGTAGCCGCCTTTACCGCAGAAATCCGTCTGCATGTCGATGATAATGAGCGCGGTGTTGTCCGGCCGAAGATCGCCGTTATAGGGCCAGGGATAGGGATCGGCATCGATGTGGCTCAGCGACTGGCCGGCCAATTCCGCTTTGGGAAGGCTGTTCATGGCGGATCTCCTATTTGGTCAACGAAAGCGCGCTGGGCGCGCCCACAAGCGAGCGGGTCGACGATGACGTGGCGATAAGGATGACGAGTGTCAGCGCGTAAGGGGCGGCATAAAAGAGGTAGTAACCTTCGGTGACGCCGACCGATTGCAGAGCAGGACCAAGGGCGCCTGCGCCACCGAAAAGCAGAGCTGCCAGGAAGCAGCCGATCGGGTTCCAGCGCGCGAAGATAACGAGAGCAACCGCCATCAGGCCCTGACCGGATGAGATGCGCTCGTTCCAGGAGCCGGGATAGTAGAGCGACAGATAGGCGCCGCCGACCGCCGCAAGCGAGCCACCGACGGCGGTTGCGATCAGGCGGACGCGATCGGGGTGAATGCCCATGGCGCGGGCCGCGTCGGTGCTGTCGCCGACGACGCGGAGGATGAGGCCGATCCTGGTATTCCGGAAGGCCCACCAGAGCAGGATCGCGAGCGCGATGCCAATCAGAAAAAGAGCGTTGACATCGAGCGCGGCCCGCACGGGTGCAAGCGTCGACCAGAAGCCGAAGGGGATGGAGGGAAGGTGGGGTGCTGCCGGCTGAATGAAGGGCTTGCCGAGGAAGAAGGCAAGGCCGAGCCCGAATTGCATCATGGCGATGCCGATTGCGATATCATTCACCTTCGGCCATTTGCAGATCCAGCCGTGCACGGCGCCGAAGACGGCACCCGTTGCCATGGCGGCGAGAACACCGAGCCACGGGGAACTCGTCATGACATCGATGGCGTAAGCGGTCATGGCGCCGAATACCAGCGTGCCTTCGAGGCCGAGGTTGATGCGGCCGGAGCGCTCGGTGATGGTCTCGCCGAGGCTGACGAAAATGAAAGGCGTCGAAACCCGTATCGCGCCGGCCAGGATTGCAAGCGGGACACCCCAGATGCCGATGGTTGCGTCTTCCATCATGCTTCTCCCATTTTGAGGCCCCTGGTGTTCCAGAGATCGGGGTTGAAAATTCTGAACCGGCCGTAGAAGGTCTCGCAAAACAGGATGACGATGAAGAGGGTGCCCTGCAGAACGAGGACCGTTGCATCGGGCAGGCCCATGCGCCGCTGGATCAGTCCGCCAGCGGCATCGACGCCGCCGAGAAAGAAGGCGACGGGAATGATCGCCAGCGGATTGTGGCGCGCCAAGAAGGCGACGAGGATGCCGGTATAGCCGTAGCCAGCGGCGAGCGAGGCATTGGCACTGCCCTGGACGGCGGCGACCTCGACCATGCCGGCGAGACCCGCGAAACCGCCTGCGATCGCCGTCAGCCCGCCGATCAGCTTGCCGACCGGCAGACCCTGGATCTGGGCGGCGCGCACATTGCCGCCGGCGATGCGCGCCGCAAAGCCGAAGCTCGTCATTTCGATCAGCACCCATGAGAGGATGCAGGCGACAATTCCGATCACCAATCCCCAATGCACGTCCATGCCGGGAATGTTGCCGAGCATATAGTCCGCGGGAAGCGGCTTGGTCGAAGGCTTGTTCAGGCTGGCGGGATCGCGCAGCGGTCCTTCGACGAACTGGTTCATCAGGGCGATGGCGATATAGGCGAGCAAAAGCGAGGAAATGGTCTCGTTGACGCCGCGATAATGACGCAGCAGACCCGCGAGACTGATCCAGATACCGCCGACGACAAAGCCGGCTACGGCCATCAGGATCAAAACGACGAGGACCGGCGCCGTGCCGACGAGCGGCAGGGCGATCGCAGCCGCCGCGACGCCACCAAGAACGACGGCACCCTCGCCGCCGATGATGACCAGCCCAAGGCGGGCCGGCAGTGCGACGCAGAGTGCGGTCAGAAGCAGCGGCGAGGCGCGGCTCAGGCTGTTCTGGATGGAAAACCAGCTGCCGAAGCCGCCAGTATACATCAGCTGATAGAGCACGACCGGCGACTTGCCGAGCGCGAGAAGGAAGAGGGAGAAAAGCGTCAGGCCGGCGAGAATGCCGCCAAACGTGATGACGACAGGTTCGGCGCGCCGCGCCAGCCATTCCAGGACAGGGCGCAGCGATGTCCGCCTCGCGGTGGAAAGAGAGATTGCCGGATCATCGACCTTGACCGTCATGATGCTTCCCTCCCCTTGGGATCAGGCCGTGGACCCCACCACGCCTCCGACCAGGTAATCCATGCTTTCCAGCTCGATCGCGCCCTCGGCGTAGGTCTTGCCGCCATCGATGACCTGCTTGCCCTTGTTGTCCTTCAGCGGACCCTTGAAGACGGAGAAACCGCCGGCCATCATTTCGGCCTTCGTCGCCTCGAACTTCTTGCGGGCCTCGTCGGAAACTCCAGGACCAAGCGTGCTCATCTTGACGAAGCCGTCCTTCAGGCCGCCGCGAACAAAGTTCGGCAGGGCTTTGCCGGCCTGCGCTTGGCTGATGAAATTGCCGTAGACATTGCCCCAGGCCCATTCGGCGCCGGTCAGGTATTTTTCCGGTGCAAGCGGGCTCTGATTGGCGTGGTAGCCACAGACAAACGCGCCGCGGCCGGCGGCTGTTTGCACGACGACCTTGGGGCTGTCGACGTGGCAGGTGATGACGTCGGCGCCCTGGTCGACGAGCGCGTTGGTTGCCTCCGCCTCCTTGACGGCAAGCGACCACTCGCCGGTGAAGATCACTTGGCAGGTGATAGTTGGATCTACCGAGCGGGCGCCGAGCAGGAAGGCATTGATGTTCTGAAGGACCTGAGGGATAGGCTTTGCCGCGACGAAACCTATCTTCTTGCTTTTCGTCGCGTAGCCCGCCGCAATGCCGTTCAGATACTGGCCCTGGAAGATGTAGCCGAAGTAGGAGCCCGTATTCAGCGGGTGCTTGCCCTTCTGCCAGAGCCCGCCACAGTGGCGAAACTGGATGTCGGGGTATTTTGCAGCCATGGCCAGCATGTGCGGATCGAAATAGCCGAAGGACGTCGGGAAAAGCAGCTTGGCACCGTCGAGATTGATCATCGATTCCATGGTCTTTTGTACGTTGACCGTCTCTGGAACGTTTTCTTCCTCGACAACGGTGACGCCCGGCAGCGCCTTGATGGCGGCAGCGCCTTCCGCATGCGCCTGGTTATAGCCGTAATCATCCTTGGGACCGACATAGATGAAGCCGACGGTCAGTGCCGCCTGTGCGGAGGCACGAGTTGCCAAAAGCCCGGGCGCAAGGCCGACAAACATGCCGGCGGCGGATGTCTGAAGGAAATTGCGACGGTTCATTGAAAGGAGTTTGGTCATCACGATGCTCCTTGCGGCGAGGGGGGCCGGTTAGTGTGGGTGCATAAAAGTGTATGCAATAGCTATGCCAGACGATAGTTTATTGATTTTATTAGATTAAATATATTGCTACTGACATTTTTCTAGAAAGTGCATACAATTTAATTTCCATTCAGCTTAAAATATAAGCGAAGCCTATAAATAGAGCATAATGCGCGACCACAACATGCGGCCTTCTAAAATATTCCTGAGGCCAAAGAGTTTTCTGTGCTTGAAATCAATATGTTAAATCGAAGTTTGACTTTAGTTCCCAGGAAAGGCATCTGTATACAGAAGGCGAAAAGGCAGAATCAGTGTTGGGACAAGTCAGGCGCAGACAGGTCGTCCGGGCAGGAAAGACCGTCGAACAGATGGTACGGGCGATTGCCGATATGATCGTGACCGGGCAAATTGTGCCGGGCGAAAAGCTTGACGAAATATCGCTTGCGACACGTTTCGACGTATCACGCACACCCGTGCGCGAGGCGCTGCGCGAGCTGGGAGCAATGGGTCTTGTCGATCGAGAACCGAACCGTAGCGCGGTCGTTACCAACGTCACCGGAAGCTATCTGCACTCGATGTTTGAGGCGATGGCGGAGCTCGAGGGGATATGCGCGCGGCTTTCGGCAGAGCGCATGACTGTGGATGAGCGGCGTCTGCTGGAAATTGAGCATCGGGCTTCAGCCCGGCTCGTTCACAAAGGAGCGGACGAGGATTATGCCGCCTACAACGTCGAATTCCACACTCGGCTTTATCGAGGTGCGCACAATGAGCATATTTGTGAACTCGTGACGCAGAGCCGCGCGCGGCTTGCGCCTTTTCGTCGAGCGCAGTTCCGGCTGCCGGGCCGGTTGACGAGATCTTATGCCGAGCATGAAGAGATCGTGACGGCCATCATGCGGGCCGACGGGATGGCCGCGGCGCAGGCAGCCTATGCGCATGTCGAAATTGTGAGCGGCGTCAGCGCCATCTTTGCTAGCGCAGATGACAAATAACACTGCCTGCGGCCTTACGGTGGATTGGCCAAATTCTTTTTTGAATTCAAGAGCGAGAATGTCTGACGGATCCGGGATACGGTTCTTCGTCGTCAGTGGAAAGACTTTCGTCAATAGATCAATGCGTTACCGTGCTTCGGAACAATTGGATGCGAAGGTTGGCGATCCAAATCTCATCAAGGCGACAGAGGTAGCATCCTATCTTGCGAGCTATCCTCTCGACCGTTATACTGTTTTTGAAAAACAGTATAACGCCGGAGTCGAGCTTATGAAGCCCATCGACCTCATGTATCAGACGATGCTCGCCGAGCTAGGTCAACGCTCGCTTGACGCCGCTTGGACCGCCGATTTCCCTCCGGAGGGTCGGTTCACCCCGGCGAACATCAAGGGGCGCAAGTACTGGTATTTCGACATCCCGGATGGACATGGTGGTACAAAACGTCGTTACGTCGGTTCCGCTGAAGATCCGGTTGTCGCGCAGCGCGTAGCTGATCATAAGCGGGACAAGGACGATCTACGTGCTCGCAGGCGTTTGGCAAATACCCTGACCCGGGAAGGCGGTATGATCGCCCCTGACGCTATGTCGGGCGACATCGTCGAGGCTCTTGCCGATGGTGGTCTCTTTCGGCTCCGGGGTATTCTCATCGGCACAGTGGCCTTTCAGTGCTATTCAGGACTGCTGGGCGTCCGCCTTCCCATGGCTGCGATCCTGACCGGCGATGCGGACATCGCCCAGGACTATGCCATCAGTCGGGAGGTTGAAGATAGTCTGCCTCCGATCCTTGAGCTGCTGCAGGGCGTCGACGCCAGTTTCCGGCCAGTTCCACATCGATCGGGATCCGCGGCCTCGTCGGCGTTTCAGAATGCCGACGGCTACAAGGTTGAGTTCCTGACGTCGAACCGTGGTTCGGATGATTATATCGACCAGCCGGCGAAAATGCCCACCCTTGGCGGCGCCAGCGCGGATCCACTGCGCTTTCTCGACTTCCTCATAAGGGAACCCGTAAGGACCATGATGCTCCACCGAAGCGGTGTCCCAGTCGTCGTCCCTGATCCCTCCCGGTATGCGGTCCACAAGCTCATCGTCGCCAGCCGCCGAAACACTGACGGGCAAGGGCCGGCGAAGCGAGAGAAGGACCTTCGTCAAGCTGCGCTGCTCTTTGAAGCCCTGGAGCAGACAAGGCGATCTGCCGATTTGGCGCTCGTCTACAACGAAGCATGGGAGCGCGGGCCCGCATGGCAAGAAGGTATTCGAACCGGGGCGGGAATGCTGCCGGCACAGGATGCCGAGCGGCTCAACATGGTCCTGATCGAAGGCGCAAAAAGAAACCGCGAAGAAATTGAACTTCCGTTTGGAGGATAGACCGTCTTCCGCTTCGAAAGCCAAGCAGTTGATTATGCTTTGAAGTCGCAAAGACCCAAATATGGTGCCGAGAGTTCGAATCCGCTCAAGAGTGTAAAACGGCGAACGGCAGTGGACAGCTATCCCTTTATTCCCGCCGAAAGCATGATGGCGCCGGTGATTTGCCTTTGGAAGAGAAGGTAGAGAATAGCGACCGGCAAACCTGCCAATACCGCTGCAGCCATGTCTTTGGCGAAACGTACACCGAAGACGTCCTTAACCTGAGTGATACCAACGGGAATGGTGATTGTCGCATCCGACGTCGCCACTAGGAAAGGCCATAGGAAATTGTTCCATGCCGCGATAAATGTGGTGATGCCGAGCGCAGTGATAACACCCCAGTTCATCGGCACATAGATCTTCCAGAGCGTTCTCAAGTGCCCGGCATTATCGAGCATTGCCGCCTCGCGGAATTCCTTTGGGATCTGGTCGAAGAATTGCTTGAGGATAATGATGACCGATGGCACCACCAGCTGCGGCAGTACGATGCCGCCCCAGCTGTTGATGAGCCCGAACGTGTTCATCAGCACGAAATGGTTGATGATGAGCGCCTCGGCCGGCACCATCACCGAGGCGATCAGCGCCCCATAGATCACGCGGCGTCCAGGAAACTGGATTTGGCTGAGCGCATAGGCGCAGCAGAGGCTCATCGCAAGCACCAGAACCGCGACAATCGCCGAGGTACCGACCGAGTTTATATACCATTGGACGATGCTCGATCGCTCGATCACGTAGCGATAGGGCTCGAGCGTCGGTGCCTTCGGGAAGAGCCCGGGCGTGCGGCTGACCACTTCGGTGTCCGATTTGATCGACGTCATGACCGCCCAGTAGAGCGGAAAGAACCAGATGAGAGCGCCGAACGCCGTCAGGGCGGTCAGTGCGTGCCCGCTCCAGCCTCGGGAGGCGACATGGCTCTTTGCCGCGGTCAGGTCCGTTTGCGCCTTTGTGGTGAGAACACTCATCTTTCACCTCGCGCCCGCAGGAATTGATATTGGAGGACCGAGGCGATGAGAATGATGACGAACAGGATGGTCGCGACAGCCGCACCCTCGCCACCCTTGTTCTGCTTGAAGGCGAGATCGTAGATGACCGTCATGACTACGGCCTGCGCATCCGCCGGCGTATGGGCGAAATAGCCGAGCAGATAGGGCTGCGCGAAGATCTTGAACTGCGCAATTAGCTGCAGCGTCAGCACCAGCGCTGTGACCGGCCAGATGAGCGGCCATGTTATTCTCGTAAACACCCGCCAGCGCTTGGCGTTGTCGAGCGCGGCCGCTTCGTAGACGTCGGGCGAGATGCTGCGCAGTGCCGCGAGGAACAGAAGGATGTTGAAGCCGATCGTCCACCAGATCGTGACGATCGCGACGGAGGGCATGAAATAGGTTGGCGAACGCAGCACCGGAAGCGGCCGCCCGCCGGTAAACAGTCCGATAACAGTCTGGATTACGCCGTATTGCATGTTTGCGATCCAGGTCCAGATCTGCGTCACCACCGACACCGGCAGTATCGAGGGCAGGAAAAAGCAGGCGAGCACCAGCATCTGCATGCGTCCGCTTAAGCGGTTGATCCCCATGGCGATGAAAAGCGCGAGAAACGTGCCGGGGACAACGGTCAGGGCGATGAAATAGAGCGTATTCAGAAGTGCCTTCTGGAACTGGGGTGAGGAGAGCTGGCGCGCATAATTGTCGAGGCCAACCCATTCGCCGGGGCCGATCAGCGGCGCATTGGTCAGGCTCATCGCCACCATCCGCCATGTTGGATAGGCGAAGATCACCAGAAACGCGATGACCGCCGGTGCGACCAGCAGCGCTGCAACCACATTATCCTGCTTCCTGCTGCTGACGGCGGCCATCCCATCACCTCTCGTTCGTGCAGCCCCGAGACCGGGAGGAGTCCCGGAGCTGTAGAAGAAAACGTCACTGAGTGTTCATGTGATCGCGAAACTTCTCGAGCGTTTCCTTCACATCGCCTTCGCCGTTCAGCGGCCCTGACGCCATGTTCTGCCAATCGTCGTCGAATTTCGATGCTGCACCCGTCAGCCGCGTCTTCGGCATATAGAAGGCATTGAGCGCCATGGCGGCGTAGTCCGCCTGTGGCTTGAGTGCCTTGTAGGCGGCCGACGTGCTGACCGGCAGATAGGCCGGGATATGGCCGGCGGCGGCCCATTCCAGCGAGTTGACATTCATCCATCGGATGACCTCGAGAACCGCGGCGCGTTTTTCCGGGGTCATAGGCTTGCCGACATTGTTGGGGATCACGAAGGAATGAGAGTCCGACCAATTGGCGGGTTTGCCCATCCAGGCCGGAATGTTGACCATGCCGTAATCGAAGCCGTTGCCCTTGGCGACTTCGGTTTCCATGGTCGGCAGTTCCCAATTGCCGTTCAGGAAGAACGCGGATTGTCCGGCGAGAAAAGTGGGAGTGATGGTTTCGGTGTCGATATAGGGCTGCGCCCAGCCCTGCTTCACCCAATCGGCGACTTCATTGTAGGCTTTTTCCATCTTGTCGAAATTGTCGCCCTGCAGGAACTTGCCGTCGGCTGTCAGTTGGCCGCCCTGCTGGCCAAACAGGGTGTAGATATCGCGCAGATCGCCGTTGGATGAGGAGATGACGACGCCGTTCTTGCCGGCGTCCTTGGCCTTGGCCAGCACCGCGCGCCAGCCTTCGAGCGTGTCGATGCCGGTCGGCTTACCGTCGTTGCCCAATGCGCCGAGCTCTTTCAGTACAGTCTTGTTGTAGTAGAGCACTTCTCCGTGCACGTCGAAGGGGACGGCATAGCGGACATTATCGACCGTCGAGGCGGCGATTGCGTTCGGCGGATAGTCGCTATCCTTCAGGCCGACGGCCTCGAGCTCCTTCGGATCGATCGGCGAGATGGTCTTGGCCGCGACTGCGCCTGCCAGGCGAGACAGGTGGTAGGTGGCAATGTCAGGCCCCTGGCCGACGGCGGCGGATGTCTGCAGCTTTGTGTAGTAGGGGATACCCCATTCGAGCGTCGTGCCCGTGATCTGGATCTTGTCCTTGTGCTCATCGTTGAAACGCTGGATCAGCGCCTTCATGCGGACGCCGTCACCTCCGGACAGAAAGTCCCACCAGACGACATTTTCGACCGCGAATGCCGGAAAGGCAGTCATCAAGGCTAACGCCGCAATCGATGTTCTCAACAGGTTACGCATTTCTCTCCTCCAGGCTGTTTTGTTTTCCTCCCAGCCGCCCATTGGCGGGTGGCCCTTATGCTCTGCACCGCGGCGAACGAGCCGCGTGATATCTCGTGCCGGTCTATCCGGCTGCCGTCTCGATGATGCAGTCAAGCAAGGTCGCCGCCACCGGATCGACGCCTGCCGCCTCGCGCATCAGGCCGAAGGTCGTGGCGACGATGCGGCCGGCGCCAACCCGCCGTTCGGCAATGGTTGCGCATGGCTTGTGGATCCAGCCCACCATCGTGCCGGCATGGACCAGACCGTCGAAATGGATCGGCCGGAAGCCGGTGATGACGCGGTTTGGATTAACGCCGACGAAAGAGAGATCGGTCAACGGGCCGCCTGGTATGCGCTCGAATTTTCCCGAACGCTTCACCCAGCTGAAGCCGGTGACCCAATTGCCTTTCCAGATGGTGCCGTTGCGTTCGGTGACGCGCATCTGCGGCATGGATTGCCCACGATCGCCCCCGGTCGGGTAGTTCCAGTTCGGTTGATCGTTGCGCAGATTGCCGAATGGCAGCGGCGCCACATCGGCAAGCGACACATAATGGGCGCCGTGCTCCATGGCGTTGATATCGGACTGGCTGAGGGAAGACGCAACCCGCACATCCGCCTTGACGGCCTCGACAACCTTATAGCCAAGCGCAGTCAGATAGTGCGCGATCTCGGGTTCGGCCGAGAAGACTGAAAGGGATGGCTTGGAGCGGCTGCCATAGACGCTGACCTCGAGGCTGTTGCGCGCAATCTCCTTGCCGCCCGCGGTGATCGTAAACTGGACACTGACCTGCCTGCCGGCCATGGCCGCGGCAAAGGGCAGAGAAAGTGCCGGCAGATGATGCACCGACGTCGCGTTTATGGTTGGGATTGCCATCTTTCCGGCCGCCGCACCATCGATGCTCCAGCTTAGTTCGGCTGTAGGGATCGCCTTGCCGCCGGTCGAGATTTCGAGCGCCACGCTCGCTGTATCGCCTGCCCAGGCTGCATAATGCTGCATGCGCGGGATGATGACGACATCGGTATTAATTTCGTGGAAGCGGTGGTGATAGGCGCGCGTATTGCGCTGCATGTCCATCAGGCCATTGGCTTCCCAGTGCAGATCGGTCAGCTCGGTGATGACGTAACCCTGGATGGAGGCATGGCGGCGCATCTCCTCGATTTCGAACTTGAGGGCATTGAACTGATGCCATTGAGTGTCCTGGATGAAGGAGCCGAAGGACGGAAAGACCTTGTCGAACTGATAGGTGCGGAAGCGCTGTTCGACACCATGCGGATAGGTCGCACCGTCGCTGTCCCACTCCAGGCCGTTGATGAACCAGAAGGGCTCCTTGCCGTCCTGTTTCAGCTTGTCGGGATGCGGAAGACCCCAGACACCGAACTCGGAGACGACCAGCGGCTCGTCGCCGCGCCGCTTCGCATCGCCGTTCGGCGAATAGGACCAGTCGGGCCGCTTGGCGAAGGCCGATACCCAGTCAGTCCATTCGCGCGCCATTTCGGGAACCGAGGCGTAATAATGGTAGTCGTCGATATCAGAGACGACATGGAAATTCGGGATGCAGGCGGAGTTGTCGACGACCGGCCGCGCCGGATCCTTCTTCTTTAGCCAGTGATAGGCGTTTTCCAGCCAGGCTCGCTGGTCCGCGCTTTCGACAAGGCGCGTCCCCCAATCCTCGTTGATGATGGTCCAGATCACGATGGAGGGGTGGTTGCCGTCGCGGCGCAGGATGCCTTCCATCGTGTCGAGCAGACGTTTGGCCGACTTCTCGGTGAAGGTCTGAATGTTGGGGATTTCCGACCAGACCAGCAGGCCAAACCGATCGGCGACATCATAGTAGCGCGGATCGGGAACCTTGATGTGGCAGCGCAGGAGGTTGAGGCCGAGCTCCTTCGCCTTGCGCGCTTGATCTTCCAGGAACTCCAGCGACGGCGGCGTGTAGATGCCCTCGGGATAATAATCCTGGTCGAGTGCGCCGCGCATGTAGAACGGCCGCCCGTTCAGGAAGAACTTTCCATCTCTCGCCTCGAAGGTGCGAAAGCCGAAATTCTGCTCGGCGGCATCGATAACGGCGTCACCCTCGGACAGCTCGGCAACGGCCCGATAAAGCGCGGGATCATCGAGCGACCACGCCTCCACATTGGCGACTTTAAGCGCGACCGAAGCGCGGGCCTCCTTGTTGAGCGGAAGTTCGGCCGAAGCTGCGACTGAACCGTTGCGGTCCAGAAGTGTGATCTTCAAGGCGCCGGCAAAGGCCGCGGCCAGCTCTACATCGATGGCGACGTCGCCCGTGGCGAGATCGGCGCCGATGGTCTGGTGGGTGATATGGGCCTCGTTGCGGCATTCGAGCCAGACCGATTGCCAGATACCACCCAGCATTCCATACCAGCTCTGCTTGCCGTGCGGGATCTCGTCGAACGGAAAATCCGGGAAGGCCCGGGCATCGGCGCTCGGCAGCGTAACCTTCACATCCAGACGCAATTCGCCGGCAAGCAGATCGGCGGGAATGACAAATTCAAACGGCAGATAGCCGCCTTCATGAGAGCCGAGCGCGTGGCCGTTGACTGACACTTCGGCAAAATAATTCACGGCACCGAAATGCACGATGACCTGACGGCCGAGCCACTCCTGTGGCACGTTGAAGCCACGGGAATAGGTTGCCACGCCAGCTGTCGCCCGCAGATCCGGAAAATGCGCTTGCCAGGGTGCGGGCACGGCAATCGTCGTCGGCGCTTTTCCTTCCAGCTGAAAGTCCCAGGTTCCGTCGAGAGACAGGCGCGCACGCGGCCCGGAACGGGTGTCGGCGAAACGGCGGGAAGCGATGGTCATAGCCGCAAGCTTTCTGGTTTGAATAAGTCACAAAATAAGTTACAAGTAAGTTTCGTAACTTATAAGCATAACTTCCGCAAGGGCCGCAGCTTCACATTGTCCGTCAGATTTTCTAACGTGCGTGTAGAGTACCCTTGAGTCCGAGAAAGAAACCGAGTGAACGACAAGACGACGAAACGACCGACCATGTCCGATATCGCCTCGCAGGTCGGCGTTTCGCATGCGACGGTTTCGCTGGTGCTGAACGAGGCGCCCGGCAAGAGGGTATCGGAGAAAGTGCGCGAGCGGGTATTGGCTGTCGCCGAGGAGCTCGGCTACCAGAAGGCTGCGCCGGCCAGTGACCCGATCGGCGGGATCATCGTTCTCCTGATCGACGATCTCATGGCCTCGCAGCATGCCGCGCCGCTGATAGAAGGTGTCCGGAGCGCGGCGGAAGAGCAGGGCTTGGCGGCACTCACCGTCGTGACCGGCGGACAGGTCGAATTCGCCGAATCCATCCTCGACTATCTCGGACGGCGCCCGATCGTCGGCGTAATTTATGCCACACTTATCACCCAGCTGGCGCCGGTGCTGCCCTCCAAGCTTGGCAACTATCCGGCCGTCCTTCTGAATTGCCACCAGCAGCGAGCCGAGTTCTCTTCGATCATTCCGGGCGATCATGCCGGCGGCTATGCGGCAACGGAAGCCTTGATCAAGGCCGGCCATCGCCGCATAGCCATGATCGACGCAGGCAGGCAGAGGCTTGAAGCGGCTCGGGACCGTCTGAGCGGTTATCGCCAGGCGCTGACGACCTACGATATCGCCGTCGATCCGGAATTAATCCTTTCGGGAGCCTGGTCGCTCGATCTCGGCCGGGAAAAGATGCAGCAGCTTCTCGATCTGCCGTTGCCGCCGACGGCGGTATTCTGCTTTTCCGACCGCGTGGCGATGGGTGCCTATGATGCGATCAGAATGCGCGGCCTGAAAATCCCCGACGATATTTCCGTCGTCGGCTTTGACGATGAAAGCCTGGCTCGAAAAATCCTGCCGCCTCTTACAACTTTGAAGCTGCCCCATGAGGAAATGGGCCGCTGGGCGGTCGCCGAGCTTCTGGAAAGGGTGATGCAACCAAAAAAGCCGCCAGTGCGACTGAAAATGGAGTGCCAGCTAATCCGACGCGGTTCGATTGCTCCACCACGTTAAGGGGCGCGCGGTTCTGATAAACGAATGTGAATGGCGGGAACTGAGAGGGCATCTCTCCGTAGGCATGAATTGCCGGATCGCAGGTTCCGATCTCTTCAAGAGCTTCGAAAACTGCTCGGCGTTGGTCACAGGGGGAGCCAATACCCGGTGCTTGCGTTGCTCATCCGGCCGATATAGGCGAATTGGCCGCAGCAAGGACGGTCAGATTCGGCCCATGGCGCCGAATGTCTTCGATCGGACGCAGCTGTGCCCGTAACCAGGGGTTATATCAAGCGCGCAGCAGAGACGAGAAGTTTGCCTGCGAGAGCGTCATGTTTTCTATTATAGTTGCGGTCGCGATGCCATTAGCGCTTGGCGAATGCGCGCAGAAAGGTCTTCGTTGCCTCTTCTGCCATACGGTGGACCTCTTCCTCTTGAGTTGGACGGCCGATCTGTTGGTTGATCCGCAGATCTGTTGCGAGCAACGCCATGTACTGGCGCGCGGCAAGTGCCGGATCCTCTATGTCGAGATGGCCAGCCAGCGCGAGCTGCGCCAGGCGAGCCGCGATGGCGGGATATTTCTTGCCCGGTCCATATTCCTTCCAGGTCTCAAACAGTTCGGGAAATCTGCCGCCTTCGGTCTCGAGGAGCTTGCGTAGCCAGCGACCATTCGGATCGCAGACCGCCTTGCGCAGGAGAAGCGCTGAAAATTCGGTCAGTTCCTTTTCGAGATTGATAGGCGCCACGGGAAATGTGTCCAACACCCGAAAGAAATCGGCGCTCGACTTCTCGGTGATGGACGATCCAGCAGCGCCGCCCGTGCTCGGGCCGCTTGCCGAACAGGAAATCCTCTATCGCCTGCTCGCCGGTCCGGATGGTGCCAGGATGCGCCAGATCACTTCCAGCCAGGGGCGGGTGGCCCAGGTCGGCCGCGCCATCGCCCGGATCGGGAAGAACTTCCGGGAACGGCTCAGCATCGAGCGGCTTGCCGGAGAAGTTGGCATGAGTCCGTCGAGCCTGCACGAGCATTTTCGCGCCGTGACAGCGATAACGCCGCTGCAATTCCAGAAGCTGCTAAGGCTGCAGGATGCGCGCAGCCTGATGCTTGTCAATGATATCGACGCCACGACTGCCGCCTTCCGTGTGGGCTACGAAAGCCCGTCGCAGTTCACTCGCGAATATAGCCGCCACTTTGGAGAACCGCCGGCGCGCGACATTGCCCGCTTGCGCGCCTCGCCAAGCTTGGCGGTAGCAGCTTGAGTTCAGCTTACCGGCGAGCGTAGGTGTAAGGCACTTCTCCTTTTTTCACTAACGTCTCCGAAGCCTGTCGTTTTGTTCGGGACGCCTGTTTACGCCCCTGCGGAGAAACCTACATAGACGGGTACGTGACACCTGGTTTTCATTAAGCCGGAACCAGGGATAGGGATGAATACCGGCCACCCGTCCTAGCCGCTCATGCGATAAGTGCCGTCCCCAGCTCGAATTAGCGGGATCGACGGGTCTGATCTCTTTAACTGCAAACCCAATTGCCGGACGGCATTTTGGAGGCCCCAATGCAAACCGCAGAGTTTCAAATCGATATTGGCGATGATGCCCTTGATGATTTGCGCCGTCGCATCACTCAAACCAAATGGCCTGCCTCCATCGACCCAGAGGGTTGGGATGACGGAAGCAGCCTGCGCTTCATGCGTGAGCTCGTTGACTATTGGCAAGGCGAATTCGATTGGCGGGCTCAAGAAGCACGCCTGAACCTGTTGCCGCATTTCGTTGCCGAGATCGATGGTTTCAAAATTCACTACATCCATGTCAAAGGCCGGGGACCGTCACCAACTCCACTGATCATGACTCATGGCTGGCCGGGGTCTTTCCTGGAGATGGAGCGCGTCATCCCGTTATTGACAGATCCTGGCGCACATGGCGGCGATCCCAAGGATGCATTCGACCTCGTTATTCCTGCGCTTCCCGGCTACGCCTTTTCATCGGCGCCACCCAAAGCCGGCGTCAGCCCATTTGAGATAGCGGGCCTCTGGCGCAAGCTCATGCTTGGATTAGGATACGCAAATTTCGGTGCTCAGGGCGGCGATATCGGCGCGGCTGTTTCCAGCTGGCTTGCCTTCCGGTTTCCAAAGGACGTGGTCGGCATTCACCTGAACTACATTTCTGGCAGCTTCAGCCCACCCATTGGAGATGGTCTGCCGCCTCTTACTACTGAGGAAGCGGAGTTCAGGAAAGTTGCGGCGGAGTGGACGGACAAAGAGGGCGCTTATGCGCATGTCCAAGGCACCAAGCCGCAGACGCTGGCCTATGGATTGTCCGATTCACCCGTCGGATTGGCTGCCTGGATCGTTGAGAAATTCCGATCGTGGAGCGATTGCGAGGGCAATGTCCTCGACGTCTTCAGCATGGATACTCTGCTGACCGAGATCAGCCTCTATTGGTTCAGCGGCTCGCTCGACGCCTCATTCAGGCTCTACAAGGAGAGCCGTGGGCATCCTCTGTCATTCGAAAAAGGACAGAGGATTCTTCCCCCCGCCGCCATCTCGCACTTTGCCAAGGAGCTGCCGCAGCCGCCTCGGTCTTGGGTTGAACGGGTCTACAATGTTGTCCGCTGGAGCGAGCATGCCGCGGGCGGCCATTTTGCCGCGATGGAAAAGCCGAGCGAGCTGGTCGCGGATATCAGGTCACATTTTCGCGCCTTGCCTCGGTAAATGCGCTTGCGCCTTGCCAGTTTGAAAGGCAGCCGCTTGCCGTAAACGGACCGCTTTGGCGCATCGACGCGGCCATAGCTCGTGACGACATCCGAGCGGCAATACGGGTCATCGACTTCAATTCGGACAAAGCCGACGCGGAGCTCCACCCGCCAGACGGCGTTTTGGATGAAGGTCTGGCCAGCTTTTTGTTCCATTGGTGCGCCGGGTCGCAGTGTCAGCTAGGCTGAGACATTGGAATTCTACGACGAGGGTCAGCTGCTCCCATTCCCATTGATGACCTCAGAGCCGGTCACACTGATGCCGACTTGCAGTCCGGACGGTCGGCATATAAATTATCCCAATGCTTGATCGTTCATCCCAGTCTCCGACGCAAATTCCTACGGACGCACTAAGCGAAGTTCTACAGGACTTTCGCCTGAGTGGAGTCAACTACGGCCGCTGCGAGCTGCGTCATCCATGGAGCATCGCCTTTCCGCAGCAACAGCTGCTTCGCTTTCATTTCGTTAGCGAGGGGCCATGCTGGATCCATACCGAAGCCCAAGGATGGCAGGAGTTGCAGGACGGCGATCTGGCGTTGTTGCCACAAGGTGTCGAACACCGACTGGCCAGTAAGCCTGATGTTGTCGGGGACTCGCTTAAGAGCTGCCAGGTAACCAAGTTGGGGGGCAATGTCTGCGAAGTGGTGCACGAAGGAACAGGAGCGACGAGCACCTTGTTCTGCGGTTCCATGGCATTGGGTGCGAATGCCCTCAACCCGCTGATCGCTCTGATGCCACCGGTTATCAAGGGTTGTGATGTTGCTGGCAATGATCCGATCGTCGGCCCCCTCCTCGCCGCCATGACGGCAGAGGCGTCGCAGCCCCAGATAGGCAGCGCCACGGTCTTGTCACGCATGGCGGACGTACTCGTCGCGCGGCTTATTCGCTGCTGGGTCAATTGCAGCGGAGCCTCGACCAGCGGCTGGCTCGCCGCGATCCGTGATCCCCATATCGGTCGTGCGCTGGCAGCCATGCACCGAGATCCCGGCCATGACTGGACACTTGAGACCCTTGCTGGCGTGGCAGGTCAATCGCGCTCGATCTTCGCGGAACGGTTCAGCGCCATCTTAGGGGAAGGCGCGGCACGGTATCTGGCCCGTCTGCGCATGCAGCTTGCACGAGAGTTGCTCGGTCAAAACATGTCGGTTGCCGCGGTTGCTTCTCAAATGGGCTATGAATCTGAAGCTTCTTTCGCTCGCGCCTTCAAGCGCATCACCAGCGTTTCACCTGGCGTTGTGCGCCGCACTATTTCCGGACGAACGGACATAGAATTCGGACTTTAGGACACATATCATCCTGGAAGACTCCGTTATTAAGACCTCTAAACCTTGGAGGTACTTCAATGACGGACACAGCATCACAACTTGACGGCCCCGCGATTGGCCTCGATTCTACCGTTCCGAGTACATGGAGCGCCACGACCTGGTTTGCCGTTATTTCAATGGCGGCCACAAGCTTTGCCCTGGTGTCAGCTGAATTCCTGCCGGCAGGTCTGTTGACGCCAATGGCGCGTGACCTTGGCGTCAGCGAGGGAACCGCCGGTCAGGTTGTCACCGCCACCGCGTCTGTTGGCGCGGTGACGGCCTTGTTGAGCAATGTTCTCATCGGCAAACTGAACCGGAAGACTGTCCTGGTTGGCCTAAGTGCCTTGGCTATCGCCTCCAATCTCGTGGCTGCGCTCGCGACGGATTTTTGGCTATTGTTGTTGGGCCGAGCCGGGCTGGGCATCGCGCTCAGTGGTTTCTGGGCGCTTTCAGTTGCCGTCGTGGCGAGATTGGTTGGCACCAATGCGACAGGTCGGGGTATGGCGATAGTCACCCTCGGCGTCTCTCTCGCCACCATAGCTGCACCATCTATGGGTGCCTTGATTAGCGATTGGCTCGGCTGGCGTGCCGCCACGGCCATCACTGCAGGGCTCGCAGCGATTGCGATGCTGCTGCAGATACTCAGCTTGCCGACGCTACCCGCAAGCACAAGCAATAGTCTTTCCGACGTCTTCCGCCTGACGAAACGGCGCACTGTTCAACTTGGAATGCTTGCCATCCTCTTGCTGATGACGGGACATTTTGCCGGCTCGGTCTATGTGCGACCCTTCCTCGAACAAGTAACGCTCCTTGGCACCGGGCCGATTGCCTTGGCGCTCCTCGGGTTTGGCATCGCCGCTGTGATCGGCAATGTCGCCGGCGGCCGACTGGCAGACGCAAATATCCGGATGGCGCTCGCTGTCACCGGCGTAGTTATGGCGTTTTCGGCGTTTGCTCTCGTACTCTGGGGTGCATATAGCGGCATCGCGTTTGCCCTGGTTACACTTTGGGGTTTCGCTTTTGGGATGGCTCCGGTGGTACTTCCTACCAACTTGTCCCGGGGCGCCTCGGACGCCTTGGAGGCTGCTGGCAGCCTGATGGTCGTTTCGTTCCAGGTCGCCATCAGCATCGGTGCACTGTTCGGCGGCTATGTGGTCGATCACTTTGGTGCCTCCGCGCCATTGACATTTACAGCCGTCTTGGCGGCATCGACTATCGTTCTGGCGTTGCTTCAGCCCCGCAGCTGACTCTTTGAGCTCCGATCCGACACTAACTGGTCCGAGTTTTAGAGCAATTCCAGGAAAAGTGCATAGCGGTTTTCCGTCCGGAATTGTGGAAAAACAAAAAGATAGAGCCTTTTCGCGATTCGAAGAAAAGCGGAAACGCTCTAGGGGTATCGGTTACGATGCCGATCAGCGCAATAAACAATTGTTTTTTACTACGTGACTGGGTCATCGCGCGGAATTTGCTTACACCGATCGTGACTGCATTCTCATATGTATTTGTTTTTTCTCAATAAACTCGCTGCGTTTTGCGCCGCTGCGGATTTTGAAACCCTTCAACGCATTCTCGGCTGGGGCTAAGAAGCTAATAGTAACTTCTGTTCGCCAGTTGTCCGCGTTCGAATGGCCCCCTTTTAATCTCCCACTGCCAAGTCGTATTCAATTTCGCCCGCGAGGTGGCAGGCGACCTTGCCGCCGCCGGTGCGGACACGCGGCATCGGTGCGGACGTTCTGCAAATAGCTTGTGCCAGCGGACAGCGCGGGTGAAATGTGCATCCCGCCGGCGGGTTGAGAGGGCTGGGGGGCTCGCCCCCCATCAGCGTGCGCGCCCTGTTTGGCGCCAGCACATCGGGTATCGTCTGAAGGAGAAGCTGCGTGTAGGGATGTTGTGGATTGGCAAAGAGCGCTTCCGTTTCCGCCTCCTCGACAATACGGCCCAGATACATCACGGCAATTCTGTCGGCCATGTGACGCACGACGGCAAGATTGTGGCTGATGAAAAGATAGGTCAGTCCGAGTTCGTCCTGAAGTCGGCGCATTAGATTGAGAATTTGCGCCTGGACGGAAACATCCAGCGCGGAGGTGGGCTCGTCGCAGACAAGGAATTCCGGCTCGCCGGCCAATGCGCGGGCAATCGAAATTCTCTGTCGCTGGCCACCCGAAAACTCGTGTGGATACCGCCTGGCGTCATCGGGCGAAAGCCCGACGATGCGCAGCAGCTGCGATACTCTTTCGGTAATCTCGGCAGTCGACTTTCTCAGTTTGAACTCACGGATCGGCTCGGCGATGATATCGCCCACGCGCCATCGGGGATTGAGGCTCGCATGAGGGTCCTGGAAGATCATCTGCGCTTCCATTGGCTTGCCGCCGGCAGAGCTGCCGAAGACAATCGCGCCTTCCGTCGGCTCATGCAGTCCTGTCACCAGACGCGCGACAGTCGACTTGCCGCAACCGGATTCGCCGACAAGCGCAAGGCACTTGCCCTTTTTCACGGTGAAGGTCACGTCTTGAACGGCTTGCAGATATCGTCTGGGCTTGCGCTCGATCACCCGGTTCAGCCATGGAGCCGAGACCTCAAACACACGGGTCAACTGGTCGACTTCGAGAGCGTTTTCGATATCTCTCATTGGGCACCTCCTTCGATCAGCCAGCAGGCGGCAGCACCATGCTCATCCGTCTCGGCGAGCGATGGTCGTTCGACGCGACAGCGCGGCATGACATCCCGACAGCGCGGATTGAACGCACATCCGGCGGGCATGGCATTCAGGCGCGGCATGGCGCCATCGATCTGTGCAAGTGTCTCAAGCCGAGCGCCAAGCGCCGGGATCGAAGCCATGAGCCCACGCGTATAGGGGTGCTTGGGGCGTGCGAGGACTTCCGCCACGGGGCCGATCTCAACGACGCGACCGGCGTACATCACCGCAACGCGGTCGGCGGTCTCTGCAATGACGCCCATGTCGTGGGTGATCAACATGACCCCCACCCCCTGTTCGACGCAAAGGCGACGCAGCAATGCTGTGATCTGCGCCTGGATCGAAACGTCCAGCGCCGTTGTCGGCTCGTCGGCGATGATCAGTCGAGGGTTGCCCGCCAAAGCCAGTGCAATAACAACGCGCTGGCGCATTCCGCCCGAAAACTGATGCGGATAGTGGTCCACCCGTTCTTCCGCGCCGGGAATGCCGACATGCTTCAGCAGTTCGATAGCCCGAAGCCGAGCGGCGGCTTTTTCAATGTCGCAATGCAATCGAACGGTTTCGACGATCTGCTGTCCGACGGAAAAGAGAGGGTTGAGCGATGTCAGAGGGTCCTGGAAGATGGCTCCCACCTTGCGTCCCCGAACCTTCTCCATCTGCCTCTCGTTCAGGCTATCGGTGCGCTGCCCGGCAATGCTGATTTCGCCGGCGATGACGCGACCCGGCGGTTCCAGCAGGCCCAACACCGCCATCCCTGTCATCGATTTGCCTGCCCCGGATTCGCCGACGACGCCGAGAATTTCTCCAGGAGCGATCGTCAACGAGACATCGGACAAAGCGGCAAGCGTTCCCCGCCGAGTCGGAAATTCGACCGAGAGTCCGGATACCACAAGTGCTGGTTCATGAGCCGTTTGAATCTGAGCCGTTTGGGTCATTGCTGTTCCAGGGCTGGGTAGCTTGGTGGGAAGATAGAATTGACCGGCGGGTGTCGATAGGTTCGCTCCGGATATCGGGAGACCAGGCCGTCGAATTGGGCCTGCGCTCTGGCGCGCGCAGTCGCCAGATCCATTCCGGCAACTGCGCCATCGCGCATCGAGATGCGCCCGTCGACAATCGTCGCCTTGGTGACGCGGCCGGTCGCTCCATAGATCAGCGTCTGGACTGGATCGATGCGGGGCGCGATCATGGCGTCGCTCATGTCGAAAACGGCGATATCGGCCTTTGCGCCGGGTGCAATTCGCCCGAGATCGGGGCGCTTCAGCGCATCGGCGCCGGCAATTGTTGCCGAGTCATAGAATTCGGATGCGGATGCAGCGTCACCTTTGCCCTCGGTGATGCGATTGGCCATCAGGCCGACGGCAAGGTTCAAGACCATGTCCGGCGGCGCAGTGTCGGTGCCCATGCCGATACGGATGCCCATCGCCTTGAGGCGCGAATAGGATTTGAGCGCCGATCCGTGGCGTGCCGACACAAGCGGACAGTGCGCGACCGTTACGCCATTTTCGGCATAGAGGGCGAGATCCTCATCCGTAGCAACCGTTGCGTGCGGCGCGATCAGGCGAGAGGAAAGCAATCCGAGATCGGCGAGCCAGCGGGGTGCCGTGACGCCGTGCAGTCTTTGCACGGTCTGGAGTTCCATTTCGCCCTGGGCCATATGCAGTCGTACCGGCAAGTCGAGGTCGTCCGCTCGGGCGAATGTCTGCCTGAGCAGGCTTTCCGTGCACGTCTCGACTCTGTCGGGTGCAAACATGCCCGAGATGAGACCATCCGCATGGCCATGGATACGGCGGGCAAAGTCTGTGGCTTCAGTGAGTTCCGCAAGGCCTCGGGCTTCATCGAAGACCGTCTGCATGGTGCCGGCCTCGTCGAGGACCACGCCGCCGCTGCGATAGGCCGGCCCTAGCCAGACACGCAGCCCGAGATCGTCGGCTGCCTGAGCGGCGGCTTCGAATTCGGCAACGGTCTCTCCCCAGGCCCGGTAGAAAAGCGATGCGATCGGCAGCGCGGACGTGATCCCGTTCAGCAAAAGTTGTGCGAAGGCATAGCGTTTCTGGAATGCCAGTTCTTCGGCGGTGTACATCTCGCGGGATTGCGCCGCATAATCGGCGGGCCAGACCCGCCCTTTCTTCCAGCCCGGCTGGTTGTCCATGGCAAGCACGGTGGTATCGAGGTCGGAAAGCGCGTCGAGATCCACGAAGCCAGGGCCAATCAGGGCCTCCCCCATGTCATATCTGGCTGCAAGCTCACCCGCGAAGCGGTGTCCGGCCCAGATGACACGATCCCGCTCGATGACGACTTCGCCGTTCTCGATCAGCCGCCGCCCGTCTGGGGTGTCCGCGATGACAAATCGCGCTGCCAGCGCCCAGCGTCCTTGCGGACGGTGCCCGAGTGGAAGATCTGACCAGCTCATGGGCGTTCTCGCAGGCTTTTGCCATCACGGGCGACGACGTTTCCGGCGGTGATGACCAGTTTTCGCGGAGCATGGGTGACGATTGTCTCGGCAAGCGTTTCCCCTTCGACCAGCACGATGTCACCACGTCCGCCCGAGGCGATTTCATGGCCGGCCCTCCCCATCACAACGCCGCCGCCGGTTGTGCAGACATGCAAGGCCAGCGGGAGTTCGTCATCGCGGCGCAGATTGTTTTTCATGCCGAGAAGCATGGCGCGCTCAAGCATGTCGCCGTTGCCATAGGGACCCCAGGTGTCGCGGAAGCCGTCGACGCCGGCGCCAAAGCGGACGCCTGCCGCCAGAAGCCGCTTCAGGGATGGCGTCTCGCGGGATGGCGGCGCCGTTGTTAGGATCGGGATGTCGAGTTCGGCGCATGTATCGATCAGCCCCTGCGTCATGTTCCAATCCGGGTGGCCGAGGCAGAAGGCGTGGCTGACGGCGACCTTGCCCTGCAGCCCGAGCGCGCGGACGCGTTCGAAAATCATCTCCATGGAAAAAGCGCCGAGTTCGCCGGACTCGTGCAGATGAATGTCGATACCCTTGCCATGCCTTTCCGCGATGGCGAAGATCGCATCGAGATGGCCCTTGGGGTCCTTATCCATGCCGCAAGGGTCAAGGCCGCCGACAAGATCCGCACCCATTGCCATCGCCCGATCCAGCAACTCAGCCGTGCCTTGTCGGCGCATCAGCCCTGACTGGGGAAATGCAACGATCTCGATTTCGACAGTGCCGGCAAGCTGCCTGCGGGTCTCCATGACGCCTTCCAGCGCAATGAGGCCCTGGTCGGTGTCAATATCGACATGGGTCCGGATCAGAGTGGTGCCGTAGCCGACGGACTGCAGCGACTGGCGCATGGACTGGATGTGGGCATCCAGCCCGAGATCACGTTTGACCTGGCGCTCGTTGTCGATCTTGTCGATCAGCCGCGGCCCGACTTCGTTGACATACCAGGGATAGCCGAGCAGTGACTTGTCGAGATGGGTATGGGCATCGACGAGGCCGGGAATGGCGATGCGCCCGCGGGCATCCTCGACCGTTGTACCCTCGGCTGCGATGTTCTGGCCGACAGCGGCAATACGACCGTCCACGATCAGGATATCGGCGAGGTCCTTGCCCATCGGGCGCGTGTTGGTGATGAGAAGCTTGTTCATGTGACGTCCTCAGCGCAGTTTGGGGTTGAGTGCATCGCGCAGCCAATCCCCCAGGATATTGATCGAGACAACCAGCAAGCAGAGCTGAATGGCCGGGAAAAGGACGATCCACCACAGTCCCGAGAACAGGTATTCGTTGCCGATGCGGATCAAGGTGCCGAGCGATGGCTGCTCGACGGGCATGCCGACACCAAGGAAGGAAAGTGTCGCCTCGATGAGAATACCGAAGCCGAAATTGAGCGTTGCGGTTACCAGCAGCGGCGTTGTGGTATTCGGAAGGATATGCCTCAGCATGATCCGCCGCGCCGGCACGCGGATCAACCGGGCCGCCTGCACATACTCCTTGTTGCGCTCGACCATCGTCAGGGCGCGCACGGTGCGGGCATATTGCACCCAGGCCGAAAGCGAAATGGCAAACACGATCACTGACGATGCGCCGGCGTCGCGCAGTCCGGGCGGCAGCATCTGGCGCGCCATGGCCGAAACTAGGATGGCGATCAGCATCGTCGGCATCGAAAGAAGGACGTCGCCCGCCCGCATCAGCAAACCGTCGGCCCACTTTCCATAATAGCCGGCGATGAGACCGAGCGTGGCCCCGACCGCCAGCGAAACGGCGACGGAGGCCGCGCCGATCACGATCGAGGCACGAGATCCATAGAGGATTGCCGAAAGTACATCGCGGCCTTGAAGATCCGTGCCCAACAGGTAGGGCCACTGGCCATCTGCGCTCCAGATCGGCGGCAACTGGGCGTTCAGCAGATCGAGAGATGCCAGATCATACGGATTCTGCGGTGCGATCCATGGTGCCAGAAATGCCGATGCCAGCAGCAAAGCCAGGACAACGGTGGCAACGATGGCGGAGGTATGCTTCTTGAAGCTCCACCACAGATCCGTATCGGCGATGCGGCGAAGGAGAGAGGGGCGCCGGGACACGGGTTTCGTCGGATTGGCCGTTTCGATGCCGCTCATGGGGTGTTCCTCTCGGTCAGGCTTTGCGCAGACGCGGATCGACGACGGCATAGGCGACATCGACGACTGTGTTCAGGACGACAAAGATGAAGGCCACGATGCAGAGATAGGCGGCCATCACAGGGATATCGACGAAGGTGACTGCCTGCATGAACAGCATGCCCATGCCGGGCCACTGGAACACGGTCTCGGTGACCAGGGCAAAGGCGATGAGATTGCCGATCTGCATTGCCGTCAAAGTGATGACCGGCATCAGACAGTTTTTCAGCGCATGACGAAACCACAGCGACCGGCGCCGAATGCCGCGGGCGCGGGCGAACTTGATGAAGTCCGAACGAAGGGTTTCCAGCATCTCGGCGCGAACAAGGCGCATGACAAGCGTGATCTGAAAGAGCGATAACGAGAGTGCCGGCAGCACCAGCGCGGCGCGCCCGGAAGAGGTGAGCAGACCCGTGGACCACCAGCCGATTTGGACAATATCGCCGCGCCCATAGCCGGGTAACCATCCAAGAGACACGGAAAACACCAGGATCAAGAGAATGCCGACAAGAAAGCTCGGCAGGGAAATTCCAATTACGGAGGTGAATTGAAGTCCTTCCGCCCACCATCTTCCGCGCCCGATGGCGGTGAAGACACCAAGCGGAATACCGACGACAAGCGAGATGATCGTGGCGATCAGCACAAGCTCGAATGTTGCTGGAAACCGTTCGCCGATCAGCTTGATGACATCCTGCTGGTTTCGATAGGAAAGCCCGAATTCGCCCTGCGACGCTTTGACGACGAAGCGGGCATATTGCGTCAGGAATCCGTCGTTCAAGCCGAGCCTGGTGCGCAGTTCGTCATGTTCGGCCTGCGTGGCACTTTCATTCATCATCATTTCAACGGGGTCGCCGACGAAGCGGAAAATCATGAAAGCGATGAAGGTGACGGTCAACATCACGAGGATCGCATTGCCGATGCGCTTTACGAGGAAGGCGATCATTGCGCTTTACGTCCCTGGTTTTGCTCGAGCTCGATTTTTCGTGAGGAAGGCCCGCCGCCATAGGGTGCGGCGAGCCCGATCGCATCGTTACTTCTTCACGAGCCATAGACGGGGAAGGTTGTCGGCAAAGAGCGGCAGGTCTGCAACCTTGTTCGTCGTCGCCCAGGTCAAGGGCTGCTGGTGCAACGGGATCATCAGCACATGCTCCTTGGCAACTTTGAGGGATGCCGCTTCAAGTGCCAGGCGCTTGGTTTGATCGAGTTCGATTGCCGAGGCCTCCGTCAGTCTGTCGAATTCGCTGTCCGACCAGCCGCCCCAGTTAAAGATGCCATAGGTGCCGCCCTTTGTGTGGAGGACCTGCGAGGTGAGGCTGTAGGTGTCGAGCATCGGCAGCGTCGCCCAGCCGAGCGTGTAGACATCGACCTGCCCATTCGAGCGCTTCGGCGTCTGGACGGCGCGGGGTCCTTGGTCAAGCTTCGGCTTCAGCCCTATACGTGACCACATGGAAGCCACGGCCTGACAGATCTGCTCTTCGTTGACGAGCGTGTCGGCGCAGTTGAAGTCGAAGGCGAAATCCGCGGCGCCCGCCTCCTTCAGGAGCGCCTTTGCCTTTTCCAAGTCGACCTGCAGCGGCGTATCGAGAGCGGCAGCGTAGCCCGGAATCTGTGGTGCCACAAGCGTGCCGGCGTTGCGGGACTTTCCACGCATGACCTTCTTCTTGATGAGGTCAAGGTCGATCGCGAGCTGCATCGCCTGACGAACGCGCATGTCTTTCATCGGGTTGGGAGCGCCGGAAAGGAGCGTGTCGCGCTGGCTGAAGCCGATCATGACCGTGCGCAGGTCGGTGCCCTCGAGAAGCTTGACGTTCGGCGAAGCCTGCAGGCGAGGGATGTCCTGAACGGGCGCCTTGTCCGTGAAGTCGATGTCGCCGGCCAACAGCGCCGCCACGCGTGTCGCGTCGGAGGCAACCGGTGTGAACTCAATCCGGTCGATATTGTGCTGTGGCTTGTCCCACCAGCCATCGAATTTGACAAAAACGGTCTTGGCGTCGGGCTGTCGGCTCTCGATTTTGAAGGGACCGGTGCCGTTGGCATGATAGGTCGCGTAGCCTTCGACGCCCGATCCGACGTCGGTCGGGGCCTCGGTATTGTTGTCCTTCAGCCAGCCGGCATCGAAGATGTAGATTGTCGTCAGGTCATTGAGAAGGAGAGGGTAGTTCGGCGTGACATCGATTTCGATCGTATGGGCGTCGATGACCCGCGATCCCTTATAGGCAGGAATGTTGCCCTTGAGCGGTGATTTCGGATCGCTGGCGCGCACCAGCGACGCCTGAACGTCTTCCGCCGTAAAATCGGCGCCGTTGTGAAACTTGACGCCGTCGCGCAGCTTGAAGCGCCAGGTCGTCGGCGAAACAACTTCCCAGGATGTGGCAAGTGCAGGCTCGATCTTCAGGTTACGATCGTAGCGCACCAAGCCTTCGTATACGTGATTGAGTACTCCGAGCGTAAAACTGTCGCCATAGGAATCGGGATCAAGCGAACCCAGATCGCGTGATGCGCCCCAGCGAAATGTCTCTGCTCCAGCTGGCATGGCCAGGCCGAGTAGCAAGGCTCCGGCGAGAAGTAGTCTTCCAGTTCTGATCATACTGTTCCCTGTTCTTTATATTGTATGCAATATTTGCTAGAAATCCGCGCGGATTTCCTAACGAATGAGGCTTAATCGCACCAAAGTCGACATCGGTATTCTGGCGATAATCTTAATTCGCTTGCAGATCGTATTAAAATTCGTATTCGAGATCGTATTCAATATCAACATAAATTTGCATGCGATTTTTATCGTTTATGGAAGACAAAAATTGTGCATATAGAAGCGCAATGAAAAGCGTCGCCAAACCACGGGATGGAGAGCTCTATGTCCACGAACCAGACGCGCAGTGATGCCATTTACGCTTCCCTGAGACGGGCGATCCTTGAACAGGCGCTGAAGCCTGGGGTTAAGTTGCCGGAGGATTCCATCGGCGACACGTTCGGCGTCAGCCGTACGAGCGCTCGCAATGCGCTTGTGCGCCTGGTTTCCGACGGTCTGGTCGAGATCAAGCCCAACCGGGGTGCTTCGGTTGCCATGCCGACATTGGAGGAGGCACATGAGGTCTTCGCACTACGTCGTTGCCTGGAGCGCGAGGTCATCGAGCGGCTCTGCACGCGCATGCCGAAAGACGGGATTGATGCACTGATATCGCATGTCCGAGAAGAGGAGCGCGCGCTGCGGTCGTCCTCGCCGCGGTCGATCCGGCTGGCCGGAGAGTTTCACATTCTGCTGGCCGAACTGACCGATTCGAAGCTGTTGATCGACTTCATCAGCCGGGTCGTGTCCCGCTCCTCACTCATTCTTGCCCGGTTCGGCCGACCCCATTCCGCCGAATGCGGCATCGACGAGCACATCCAGCTTATTGAGGCTCTGAAGCAGCTCGATCGCGCGCGCGCTACGGAAATCATGGATCACCACCTCCACGCCGTCGAAGACCGCGCGCGTGTCGATGAGGATGATGCGCCCGATGTCGGGGAGATATTGAGCCGTTATCTGGCGGTTTCCGACTAACGACAAAGACATCTCGGCATCGTTGTAAAAGTGGGCCATGCCGGAGACGACAAGGAAAATATGACAATGATGGTTCCCGCCGGAGGTATAGGCGTCAGGGTTCATGTCGAGAGTAAAGCCCTGCGTTTGTGGATTGAGATACGGCAGCACCCCGGGGATCGTCGATGAAGATATCGACGTCGAAACTCTCACGGGTGGCCGATCTGAAGCATCAGCGCAGTGCCACCGCCGAAACTCCAGCTGTCGAGAACAGTGAGCTTTGAATTGGCTTGGCTTCGCTGGTTCGATTGCTTTCAACTGCAAGGGCCTTGCGTCGAATGAAGGTCGCCTTGGATTCTGTTCCCAGGCGCGAAAACGCCTGTGATCAGCGACATACTGGCGCACTGCGGATCTAGCAAATCTCAACGCGAGGGCGCTGAGTGTCGCCCGGAATGCGGCGGCGCGCGGCGTTAACAGCGAACTTCGGTTGGCCACCGTTACGCCTCTCTAGTTTCGCCGCGAGCAATTGAATGGGATTGACGAATACAAATGACGGGTTGCCGGCGGTCGGTTAGTGCCTATTTTGCCCTTCGACATTTCGCGCCAGGAAAGAATGGATCTGCGCGATGACGGCCGCTCCCTCACCGACGGCGGCGGCGACCCGCTTAACGGAGCCGGCGCGCACGTCTCCAATAGCAAAGATGCCAGCGCAGCTCGTTTCCAGCGGTAGCCGATCGCCGTCGCCGACGCGTTCTCCTGTAAGAACGAAACCCTTTCCATCGATCGCGACGCAGCCGTCGAGCCAGCCGGTGTAAGGATCGGCGCCGATGAACAGAAAGAGGTGGCGCGAGGCACATTCCTCGATCTCTCCGGTTCGAACGTCACGGAAGATGGCACCGGTCAGACCTGTCTCTTGGTCACCATGCAAGCCCATAATCTCGATACCCACATGGAGTTCGACATTGGGCAATGCCGCTATCCGGTCGATCAGATATTGGGACATGGTCTGTTCGAGCGGTCGCCGGACCACGAGGTGCAGGCGGCTTACCTGCGGTGCGAGATAAGCAACGGCCTGGCCAGCTGAGTTTCCGCCGCCGACCAGAGTGACTTCCTCTCCGGCACAGAGGCGGGCCTCAATCGGAGATGCCCAGTAGGAGACGCCGGCCCCCTCCAATTCTTCGACATTGGGAATATTGGGCCGACGGTAGCGCGCTCCTGACGCGATCACAATGGAACGCGCGCGTGCAGCATATCCATTGCTAAGCTCAAGGGAGAATGGAGCTGCCGAATCGGTTCCATGACAGCAAAGCTTTCCGACGGTCAGCGGGATCGCAACTTCGGCGCCGAATTTCGTCGCCTGATTGAAAGCCCGACCTGCAAGAGCCTGTCCCGAGATGCCCGTGGGAAAGCCAAGATAATTTTCGATCCGGGCGGATGCACCCGCCTGGCCGCCGAAGGCCCGCGAATCGAGAACGAGAACAGACAGTCCCTCGGATGCTCCATAGACGGCAGTGGCCAGCCCAGCCGGTCCTGCCCCGACAACTGCCACGTCATAGACATTCGTTGGATCGAGATCCGGCATGATGCCGAGACAAGACGCCGCATCGGCGTCGCTCGGGTTTCTGAGCAATGTGCCGTTTGGACAGATCATCAATGGCAGTTCTTCTGGTGCGATGCCGAGCCGTTCGACCAGTTCGCGCCCCTCGGCCTCGCATGCGGCGATTAGGGCGTGGGGATAGCCGTTGCGCGTGAGAAATCCAGACAATCTCACGATACCGGGGGCATCCCGGCGCCCAACCAGAACGGACCCCGCGCCACCAATCCGCCCTTCTTCGATCAGCGAAACGCGACGGAGGATAAAGGCGCGCATGATCGCTTCACCAACATCCGCCGATCCGATCACAAGCGCGCGAAGATGTGGCGCATCGAAGGGTATCGCCAATACGCCCTTATCGCCCGCGACCACCGATGCTAGGGTTGCGTGACCAGACAATTGATTGGTCTCGCCGGTGAACTGACCGGGGCCGTAGGTGCCGATCACGGACGACCTCCCAGTCGCGCCACCCTGAATTGCATCGGCCGAGCCCTCTAGAACCAGCCAAGCGGGGACGTTGCGAGTGCCAATCTCATAGAGCACCTCACCTGGGCCGAAGCGGTTCGGCTCACCACTGGCAAAGCGCCGCGCGACACTGATTTGAAGAGCCGAAAGTGTTGGATATGTTTGCTCCCGCCGAGCTTCGCTGATCGCCATGATGTGAACTCCGTATCGGCCTACACTTGTATGACAACATCCGGAACAGTTCGCCAGTCTTCAGTCTACATTTCGCACCATCAAAGCCAACTCTTTCGAGGGGCCACTGCCAACCGATATTCACACGCATTGCATGATGGATCATGCTGGGGCAAGTCGAGGTTTCCTCCGCAAAGTGAGTAGCTTCCCAGCGTGGAATAGGATTCTCCTCGGTCTGATGCCGATTGGGCAAGATCATTCACTCCGTTCGCCATCACTCAACCGAGCCTCGTCATAACAATCGTTGCCTTCCAATCAATCTACGGCAGTCCGCCAAACAATGCGTGACGGCAAACTGTCTTGCGCGACCGATGCGCCGAACGTCGCTGGACTACCTAATCTCGCCTCTAAAAATTATAGGCCCCAGGGTTCGGGTCCCTTCAAGGCGCGGGATTGATATCGTCGGTTTCCGGACATTTGATTTCCGCACGCACTTTCCGAACATGTCGACAAGAACAGGCTGAACGCTGATCTTCTGGCATTCCTTCGCGGCTAACGCCGTGCATCATTTGAAGTGGGGAACGGTGCCCATCCCGATCGCCCGTCCTCAGCGGAAATTCATTGGGAGGCGTTCAAAGTGGCCGTTGCGATTGAGCCGCTTTCCCGAGGAAAGGATTATGCTTCAGCGCCGCCAGCACGGCCCATGCCGTCGCCCCTATGTGAGGCAGGCGGTAGTACTTGAAATCGCCGGGTTCCGAGGTCGGGCCGACCTGAAGGCCGGTGGAAAGCTGTCCCTGGTCGGTCGCATAGACCAGGCCATCCGGTGCGATCTGCGTAGAGATCGTCTCGAACAGCGGTCCTGCCTTGTCCTCCTGGCCGACGAGACGGAAGACAAGCGCAGCCTGCGCGGTGCCTTCCAGCCAGATGCCGTCGCGATCATCGTTGAAATCGAAACCGCCGGCGACACCATGATTGCGCTCGGTCCATTCCAGCACCCGGCGGGCTTTGTCCGCATAGGCCGGAACTGCGATCAGCGGCCATAGTTCGGAATCGAGGCCCGACGTGCTGGTATTCCGCGCGTTGCTGCCGGGCACGCTGCCGATGTAAAAATGACCGGCCGCCTCATCCCACATTGCGTCCAGGAACAAGCGGGCGACTTCGGCATGGCGCTTCCAGTCGCCGCTGGGATCAAGGGCGGCAAGCCAACGGTTTGCGGCATAGACGTCGAGATTATGCTCGGTGGATTTCCATGTCATGCGATCGGGCGTGGGCTCTCCGCCGAAGAAGCCGCCGAAATAACCGACATTGTCGGGATCCGCGGTATTTTCATTAACCCACGCCATGACCGCGCGCGCAGAGTCGAGATAGGCCGGATCGTTGGTTTCGTCGTAGGCGGTGAGCAGCGCCAGCGCGCCCCACGCCGTGCTGCCCGTGGCACTGCCGACCTGATATCCATCCTCGAGCCAGGCATTTTTCGCAGCGCTCCAATAACCGGGCAGCAGCATGCCGTTCGTACCCGCGATAACGACGCCGGAGCGATACGCATTCCGCAGCCGGCCGTCGCGATAATAGCGGTCGGTATACAGAGCCAGCACCAATGCGTCGGCAACGCGTTTTGCCTCAGGCCTTCGGCCGCAGGCGTAAAGCGCCACGATCACCAGCGCGTTGTCGTAGGTGAACCCGGTATTCTCGAGCGCCGGATGCAGCGCCGAATTTTCGTCGAAAGGCTCGAAACTGCGGAAGATAAAGGGCTGCGCGGGGTCACCGATCATACGCGCGACAAGGCCGTCGCAGAGCTTGGCCGCAAGCTTCGCATGCGGGTCCTCACCACCGGCCCTTGAGCCTGAAATCCCAAGAGCAATAAGCGTGCCGAACACCAGAAGCCACCTCGCAACAGCGATCATCAGACCTCCTTTGACGATGCTTTGGCCGACCTCAAGAGAAGGCTCGCGAAAGCAGCATCTGAACCGATCGCCTGAGATCGCCCTTTTCCGCGACATTGTCTGGCGCGGTCCTGAAGAGCAGTCTCAGGATGGCATTGTGCTGATCCGGCGTCGGCGACAGGGATAATTGCGTGGAAGGCATCGGGCTCAGGCCTATCAGAACCCAGCCGACCTCCGGGATGAACATCGCCTCGTCCTCCGCGCCGCAGGCGATCAGTCCGGGGACAGAAGCCCCCTCTGTGGACAAGGCCGATATCGTAACGTCCTCGATCCGACCGTTGGCCCGATATTTCGCGGGGATCGTCATCTCGATGGGCTCTTCCTGGCCAAATCTTGGAAGCTCGATGCAGCAGATCAAGCTGGTGAACGCAATCAGCATCGCCACCGACGACCAGATCAGATTGAGGCATTCGCGCGCCGAAAATTCCACCGGCGCGTCCCAATCGTAAACCGCCCGGATGACGGAGAAGGCGGACATGGCGGCGACGAAGCCGAAAAACAAAGCCGTTGGCCGGTGAATGCGGATCGTCGACCGGTCTCCGCCCTTCTCGGTTACCTTGAAAGGCCGGCCGAAGGGTTTACGGATCGCCTGGAACAGACTGATGGTGATCGGCACCGCCGTCAATGCATGGGTGACCTCGGTAAAGAGCGGCAGCGTCCGTCCTTCCGAGATCCAGGTCGAATAGGCCCAGAAGATGAAGAGCGAGCTCAGCCCATATTTCATGAACAGCAGTTCGTCGGCCTGCAGCACCGAGACTCCGGTCAGCCAGTAGATCGAAGGTGCGAGCAAGAGGCAGAGGATGAACGGCTTCGACAGCCAGCAAAAGAGACCGTGCAGGTAGTGTAATCGCTGCGCCAGCGTGAAATTGCCGCGCCAGAGCGGCCCGTTGCGCAGCAGTCCGATCTGGATCGTGCCGAGGCACCAGCGAGTTCTCTGCGTGATATATTCGGGAATACCTTCCGCCGAGAGCCCGACGCTCAGTTTCTCGTTGAGCCAGCGTGTCACGTAGCCTCGCTCCATCAAGCGATAGGTCAAGAGCATATCCTCGGACAGCGCATCGTGTGGGAAACCACCGATCTCGTTGACCGCTTCCCGGCGCACGACAAAGCTCGTGCCGACACAGAATGCGCAGCCGACGGCATCCTTGGCCGGCTGGAAAGTGTCGAAGAAGACCCGCTGATCGTCAACGAAGGAGCGCCTTATGCCGAGATTGTGCTGGATGGGATCGCTGTTGAAATAGAATTGGGGCGTCTGTACGACGGCGATCTTGCGATCGCTGAAGAGACCGACCACCCGGTTGAGGAAATTCGCCTGCG
Source organism: Rhizobium sp. KNZ2-6A (assembly GCF_056755475.1). NCBI lineage: Bacteria > Pseudomonadati > Pseudomonadota > Alphaproteobacteria > Hyphomicrobiales > Rhizobiaceae > Rhizobium > Rhizobium sp. KNZ2-6A. The sequence goes on from NZ_JBNDIC010000018.1 coordinate 114,052, forward strand.
GGGCAAAGTCAGCATCGAGAACCATGATAAAATCCGAAATCTCGGAGAGGGCGTTCGTATGGTTCAGGGCATTGTTCAGATTTCCGGCCTTGGCGTGCTTATTGTCAGGCCGTGTCAGATAACTCACCCCGATCCGCTCGCAATAGGCCCGGATCTCGGATCGGCGCGTATCGTCGCAGACGAAGACCCGCAGATTGCGATAGTTCAGTGCCTGGGCTGAAATGACCGATTTTTCCAGGATGTTGAGCGGCTCGTTGTAGGTGCAGATGAAGACGTCGACCAAAGGAACCCGGATAGCAGCGGCCAGCTCCTGCTCCCCGCGGTCGGCATCGCGAGACCAGTCCGTCGTTCGCAGCAGGATCACGACCGAGCCGATGGCATAGACAACCGAGATCGCCTCGAAGAGGAAGTAGACATAGTTCCAGACCACATCGGGTGAGAGATCGAAGGGAGGAAGCGTGTCGAGGGCGCGCCATGAGATGTAGAGCCCGAGGGAGGCCAGCATCAGCAGGCTGAACACGGCCCTATCGAATGTCCGTTTCGGATCGGCAAGCAAAGCGAAAAGGATCGCACAGACGGCAATCACGACATCGAAGGTGAGGACGTCGGACAGGTCGTCGCCGGAGCTGAAAAACATGGTTGCTGCCCTTCTCGGTCTTGGTTCGATGGATTGGGCATACTGTCGCTGGCGGCATGTCTGCGGCCGCCGAGTTCGTCGGAAATAGTCGATGTCTGGATCATGTCGGCAAACGGCGGTCCGAGCGGCCGTCAGCCCTTCCGCGGCAGAATTCCCATCCGGTCGTTCAGCAGATCGATGGCATTTTCGTCCGCATGGCCGATCTGGATACGATCGCGATCAACCACAGGCTGCCCATTTCGCCGGCTCTTACTGCGCTGATCCACGGACGCCATCAGGCCGACCCGCTCGGCCGATTGCCGGACCATGCCGCTCAACTCGGCTCGCGCTGCCGGCCATTGTGCGGCCGATGCCTGCGCAATGCCCAGCAGCGATGTCGATGCCTCGCGGATGTAATCCTCGGTCCGCTGCACCCACTCATGGGGCATGGTCACGTCGACCCATGTGCCGACCGAGCAGAACTGCTTGCTCTGGACGGCCGACCGAGCGAATTCGGTCAGTCGGATATAAGCGTACAGCTCGCGCCGTTCCGTCGGCGGAAAGGGTACGGCATAGTCGAGGTCGACCCTCTCGGTCGTGCGCGGAATCAGCCGCTCGACGACACCATCGACCGGCTGCTCCCAATCCTCCGCGCTAACCTGGACCTTGGAGCTAACGGCCAGGGCCTGCGCCTGCCGCTCGGAGAAAATCGCAACGATGAAGGCCTGTCGGCAATCCAGCGTTTCCGCCAGCGTGTCGCCGGCTGTCACTTCGCGGCCCGATGCCGCCACCGGCTTGTAGAGGACGTTCGTCGGCGGAATGCGGATATCGGCGCGGGCGAGTCTGTCGATGCGCTGCGATTCCGTCATGACAAGGCCGTTGAGTTCAGCCTCTTTCGACTGCATCGTCGCGATCTGCATCTTGATCTGCAGGAGATCTGCCTTGCGGGTGCGGATCTCCAATTGAAGATTTTGCAGTGACTGAAGCTCCGAGCCGACATATATACCCTTGCGGGCGAAGTCGAGTTCCGTGGAGAGCTTGGCGACTGCGAGCTTGGCCGCTTCGACCTTGGTGTCCTCCAGGCGGACGGTGTCGGCGATCTCGTCCGCGGAGCCGGCAGCAATCCCCTTGGTCATGAGCTTGAGCTTGCGGGCAGCCTGCGATCGTGCGATCCGGGCCGAATAGGTAACCATTTCGAAGGCTGCCTGCGCAGCCTTAAGATCGGCATCGATCCTCGCGAGCAGCGCGGCCTGCTGATCGCGCAAATCGCTTTCGAGACCGTCGAGACGCTGGGCATAGTCGACGGCGATCGAGTTCTTCTGTTCGAATTCATTGTGGAGCGCGGTCAGCTGAACCTTCAACCCGATCAAAGTCGAATTGTCGACGCGATCGTTCTCGACTGTTATGTCATCGGTCGACCCGAGCGACGTCACCTTTCCGCTGATCGGCGTCGTCAACGGCACAAGCGGGGCGTTGATCACCGCGCGACTGGATGTCGATGTGAAGAAAGGTGGAAATGCGGACGAGGCAAATACTGTCCCCATGACGCCAAGAACTGCATAAGAAGAAATTCTGACTGAGGCGCCGCTGGTTATCATTTTATTACTCTTTCGGAAAATAAACATAGCCACAGATCCTTTCGAACGCGGTATATGTCATTCCTCCCTAAGTAACGTACCGATCGTTGCACGTTTTGTTGTGCGACGCAATATAATCAATTTGTTCTATTGTCTTAGTCCAAATGGATTAGATGCACCGGTGCCAAAAGGCCGCGCCGAGATGACCTTACATATCGATCAGATCCGATAACGACAGCCGCTATGGGAAGGCCAACGCCGGCTAAATTCGGGAAAGATATAGTCAGGGCCTGAAGGGCCGCGTCCGCCTTCGAACGTCCACGCCGATATCGGTTCGTCATCAGGAGTACAGGCTTGCACAGGTTCGCGCGTGCCGCGCGTAAATTGTTGGAAAGTGTTGTTGAGAGCCGATCGCAGAGCGCTCCGCCAAGTTTGCGTTTCGCCGTGCCGGGCTGAGCCGGTTTAGATCGTCGGATAGTCGCGACAATCCAATACGTGAGCCGACGATACGAGAGCGCTGTTTCTGCTTTGGAGCGTTGAGCAAGCCTTCCAATTGTCGGCTTGCATTTATTTAGCAATCTTAACGCGCGCTCCGTTCCGTCGCATGACAGCATCTGATCGTTCACAGTTTTCCGAACGTCAACTCAACCGCCGAGGTGCTGCCATGTCATTTCGCCGTATCTATTCCGCCGCGATGCTTGCGTCTTCTCTTGCCCTGATCGCCCCTATTGCGGCGATGGCCGAGCCCATCAAGAACATTGTCCTGGTGCATGGTGCCTGGGTCGATGGGTCCGGCTGGAAACCGATCTATGACATCTTAATGAAGAAGGGTTTCAGTGTATCGATGGTTCGTGAGTTCGTGAAGTCATTCCGGCCGATGCAACGGATGGGTACCTTGGAGGATGTCGCAGACATGGCAGAATATCTGGCCGGCGATCTGGCCGGTTTCGTCAGCGGTCAACATCTAATGGTTAGCGGCGGCGGACCGGCGTGACAAATCTTCTGACGAAAATTGTAATTTTTGCAGCTACTTACCGACTTTGTGGTAAGCCGCTCGGCAAATTCGTAGAACCGAAAAACACAATCCATAGCCGCACGAAAACTGGCTGGGGATCCAATTGTTGTGGCAGCGATCATTCCCACTTCCCCTTCGCGCCCCAGTCGGCCACGCAGGGGATACCTTCGCCCGGAAGCTGACATTTCGGTGACCACCTGGAGTTCATAGCCGCGCCACAACCGGCCATTCCCGCAAGTTCTAGTGCGTCACGCCCGACTCGCCCGAACACTCAGCCACCGATCATGGGGCTTTCCGACGCACCGGCGTACCTCGCTGACGATCCAGCCGGCGTCTGTGAGTGCGGACCGCAGGGCAGACTCGCGCCAGTACGTCTCGACGTAGCGCCGGGGCGCTGCAGCACTGCCGTGTGTGGACACATCCTCGCCTTCGCCCTCTCTTACCGAGGCGTGCAATCGGCCGCCGGTCCGGGTCGCCTCGGCAAGCCGTCCAAGCACCGTGCCGAAATCCTCGCGCGCGACATGAATCAGGCAGGCGCAGGCCCAGATCCCGTCGTACGGCGTGCCGGGACGCTCCGGATCGGCCAAGTCTTCGGTCAGTGGGTCCAACAGGTCGGCCTCGAAGCCACTTTCGCGAAGCAGTTCGACGAAACCCTTTGAAATGTCGGTGCGCCGAACGCTGATTCCCCGCTTCTCAAGCTCAAGTGCATCTCGCCCCCCACCGCTTCCGATCTCCAGCACTCTGCCTGAGCCGCGGAGCTCGGTCACGAACACGTCGATCTCTGTCGCGACCCATTCCGGCATCGCCGCGGCCTCGGCAGCGTACTCCGCCGCGACCGTATCATAGGACCGCACGGTATCCAGGTCGGTGCTCATCCTAGCGCTTCTCCTTCAAGACAAGAGACCTGATGAGCGAGA
>NZ_JBNDIC010000019.1:0-117234 GCF_056755475.1 Rhizobium sp. KNZ2-6A
CCTGATCAAGGCCCATCGGCAAAAGACGATCACCCTCATGGCGCCCGCGTCAACGCGCAGGGAAATGCGCGCTTACAATTAAACGTTCAGGCGTGGGCGCGGCTATCGGCCATATGGCTTTCGAGAGCGGCGGCTTCCTCCTTCGAAAGATAGAGTCCTTTCTTGGAGCGGCGCCAGAGAATGTCGGCGGCACTATAGGCCCATTCCTGGTCGACCAGGTAACGGACCTCCGCCTCATAAAGATCGCTTCCGAAGCAGCGGCCGAGATCGGCAATCACCTTTGCGTCGCCAAGGATCATGCCAGCCCGCGTGCCGTAGCGGCGGATGAGGCGGCGCGCATGCTGGTCGGCAAGGAAGGGGTAACGCGACTTCAGCTTCGAGACTTCGGCGTCATAACCGCGAGCCGGAAAGTCGCCGCCCGGCAGCGAGCTCTTGGCCGTCCAGGGCGTGCCCTTCTGCCCGATGGCCTCGCCGATCTTTTCCAGCGCATGCTCGCTCAGGCGGCGATAGGTGGTGAGCTTGCCGCCGAAGACATTCAAGAGTGGCGCCTGGCCTTCTTCGCCCTCGACCTTCAGCACGTAGTCGCGCGTCGCCTCCTGCGCCTTGGACGCGCCGTCGTCGTAAAGCGGGCGCACGGCCGAGTAGGTCCAGATGATATCTTCGGGTCGTACCGGCTCCTTGAAGTATTCGCTGGCGGCATTGCACAGGTAGGCGGTTTCCTCCTCGGTGATCTTCACATCCTTCGGATCGTCCTTGTAGTCGCGATCCGTGGTGCCGATCAGGGTGAAATCCTGCTCATAGGGAATGGCGAAGATGATGCGATTGTCCGGGTTCTGGAAGAAATAGGCGCGGGGATCGTCGAACTTCTTGCGCACGATGATATGGCTGCCCTGAACGAGGCGGACATTGTGGACCTGGTTCTTGCCGAAGGCATCGGACAAGACGTGATCGACCCAGGGGCCGGCGGCATTGATCAGCATGCGCGCGCGAAACCGACGCTTCTGGCCGCTGATCGTATCCTCCGTTTCGATCGCCCAGACGGTATCGTCGCGACGGGCGGAAATCACCTTCGTTCGCGGCATGATCGTTGCGCCGCGGTCGGCTGCGTCCCTTGCATTCAGCACCACCATGCGGGCATCGTCGACCCAGCCGTCGGAATATTCGAAAGCCTTGGTGAAGAGCGCCTTCAAGGGCTTGCCGGCTGGATCCTTCTTCATGTCCAGTGTCGCTGTCGGCGGCAGCAATTTCCGGCCGCCGAGATGGTCGTAAAGGAAAAGACCGAGCCGGATGAGCCAGGCCGGCCGGATGCCGCCCTTGTGATAGGGCAGGACGAAGCGCATCGGCCAGATGATATGCGGCGCCATCGCCCAGAGCACTTCGCGCTCCATCAGCGATTCGCGCACGAGGCGGAATTCGTAATGTTCGAGATAGCGCAGGCCGCCGTGGATGAGCTTGGTGGCGCCGGATGATGTGCCGGAGGCGAAGTCGTTCATCTCGGCAAGCGCGACCTTGTAGCCGCGTCCCGTCGCATCACGGGCAATGCCGCAACCGTTGATGCCGCCGCCGATAACGAAAATATCGTAGACCTGTTCGCTCACCCGCCCCTCCGCAAAGGTCAGCCATCCCCGTGAAGATGGAAAATCGAAACTAATCCATCTAAAGCGAAACAGATACGAATGTCAAACGAACGTTTCTTGACAGAAAGCGAGCCGTTCACGCCGGCCGGCGGTCGGTTTCCACGAGGCGCACGTCATGTTCCGCGGCGATGGATCGCACGGATTCGATGCTGCATTCGTCGGTGACGAAGGTGTGAACTTGCGACAGATGGCCGATGCGAACCGGAGCGGTTCGTTCGAACTTGGTGCTGTCGGCGACGAGGATGACGTGCCGGGCATTGGCAATGATGGCCTGCGCCACTTTCACTTCGCGAAAATCGAAATCGAGAAGCGCGCCGTCGGCATCGATCGCGGAGGCGCCGATGACGGCGTAGTCAACCTTGAACTGCCGGATGAAATCGACGGCGGCTTCGCCGACGATGCCGCCATCGGAGCCGCGCACGACGCCGCCGGCAATGACGACTTCGATGGATGGGAAAATCCGCAACTTATTGGCAACGTTGATGTTATTGGTAATGACCATCAGCTCGTGATGGCCAAGCAAGGCTTCGCCGACCGCCTCCGTCGTCGTGCCGATATTGATAAAAAGGGAGCTGTTATTGGGGATCATGCTGGCGGCGGCGCGGCCGATCGCCTGCTTTTCGGGCGCGGCGATCGAGCGGCGCGCCTCGTATTTCACATTCTCGGTTCCGCCGGGAAAGATCGCGCCGCCGTGCACGCGCGACAGCACGCGGCCGTCGCAGAGATCGTTCAGATCCTTGCGGATGGTTTGCGGCGTGACCGAAAAGCGCGACGCCAGCTCCTCCACCAGCACTCGTCCTTCCGCCTTGGCGATCTCGAGGATTTCCGTCTGACGTCCGGATAGGAACATGGTTTTCGCTCCCTTTCTTTCGTTTTTTCGTCATCATATGATAAAGTGAAAATTCCGCAATTACCGACGCGCGAATTGAGTGCGGTTTAGGAGGTTATCGTGTTTCATCCGAAGCTATTCGAAAATCGCAACGTCGTCGTCACCGGGGCCGGCCGCGGTATCGGGCTGGAGGTCGCGAGGCAGTTTCTCGATTGCGGTGCGCACGTGCTTGTCCATATCGGCCGTGATGCCGATCGCGAATTGCCTGATTTCCTGATGGAGGCGGAAGCCGACCGCCGCGCCTTTCTCATTGCCGGCGATTTCGCCACCGGCCACGGCACGCGGGATTTCGTCAGCGCCGCCGGCGAGCGTTTCGACCGCGTCGACGTGCTGATCAACAATGCCGGTACCATGGTTGGGCGCTTTCCCGCCGGTGAATTGACGGACGAGCAGTATGAAGGGATCGTTCATCTCAACCAGACCTCTGTCGTGGAGGTAACGCGGGGATTGCTGCCGCTGCTGCGGGCTGCCGGGCAGGCCGCGATCGTCAACACGGTTTCGATTTCCGCGATCACCGGCGGCAGTCCCGGCTCCGCCATCTATTCCGCCTCCAAGGCCTTCGTCTCGACCTATTCGAAGGCGCTGGCGCGCGAGCTGGCGCCGGATGGTGTTCGAGTGAATTGCGTCTCGCCCGGCACGATATCGACCGACTTTCACGAGCGCTATTCGTCCAGGGAGAAGCTGGAACAGACGCGCAAGTCGATCCCGCTGCAGCGCTTGGGCACACCGGAGGATTGCGCCCCCGCCTATCTGTTCCTGGCGGCGCCGACGTTGTCCGGCTACATCACCGGACAGGTGATCGAGATCAATGGCGGCCAGCTTATCTGCTGATAAAACGGACCTTTTTTGGTTTTCCGTATCTTTTTTGAATCAGCTTTCGGTTTGATAATATTATAAGCATTTCCCTATGTGAGTTCTCACTAGGGGCAGTGATATGTTGTCGTCTCCACCGCAAGGCGGTGCCGCAGAGCATGATGTCAAGGAAATGACTGACAGGGCTCGAAAGGCGAGCGCCCTGCTGAAAGCACTCTCCCATGAAACCCGTCTGGCGATCCTCTTCATGCTGGCCAAGCGGGAAAAAACAGTGATGGAACTCGAGGCCCTTCTCGATCTGCCGCAAGCCGTCGTTTCGCAGCATCTGGCGCGCCTTCGCCTGGACAAGCTGGTAGATACGCGCCGCGAAGGGCGGCTCATTCACTATGCCGTCGCGCGGTCGGAAATCTGCGCAGTCGTCGATTCGCTGCAAAAGGCCTTCTGTCAGACCGATTGCTGATGCCTGAGGCCGTCTTGCATGTTGCGCTCGCCATGCGGCCGGTCTAACTCTTTCGCTTCGGGAGAGTGGGATGATCGACAAGCTGGAATTCTTCATAGCGCTGGCGAATCAGAAGCATTTTGGCCGCGCAGCCGAAGAATGCGGTGTGACACAGCCGACCTTGTCGGCGGCGATCCGGCAGCTGGAGGATCAGCTGGGGGTGATGCTCGTCAGTCGCGGCTCCCGCTTCCAGGGATTGACGCCCGAGGGGCAGCGTGTGCTGGAATGGGCGCGCCGCATCGTCGGCGACAGCCGTACCATGCGGGAGGAAATGCGAGCGGCGCGCAAGGGTCTTGCCGGTCACATCCGCATTGCAGCCATTCCGACGGCGCTCGCGATGGTGCAGAAAATCACCACTCCCTTTCAGGAGAGGCATCCGGACGTCACCTTCTCCATTTTATCGCGCAATTCGCTGCAGGTTTTGAGCCTGCTCGAAAATCTCGAGATCGATGCGGGCATCACCTACCTGGAAAACGAGCCGCTCGGCCGTGTCACCAGCGTGCCGCTCTATGCCGAGCGCTATCACCTGATCACGGCGGCGGGCAGCCCGTTTTCCGAGCGCAAGACCGTTACCTGGAAGGAGGTCGGCGATCTTCGGCTTTGTCTATTGACCGCCGACATGCAAAACCGCCGTATCATCAACCGGCATCTTGCCGAGGCGGGGGCAACGGCCAGGCCGACGCTGGAATCCAATTCGATGATCGTGCTGTTTTCGCATGTTCAGACCGGGCGCTGGGCGAGCATCATGCCGAAGAATATTGCCGATTCTTTCGGTTTTCCGGCCGATATTCACAAGATCCCGATCACGGAGCCTGACGCCGAGCATCTTGTCGGCCTGGTCGCCACACATCGCGAACCCTTTACGCCCCTCGTCTCCGCCTTGTTGCACGAGGCGAGATTGCTCGCGGAAGAGAACAAGAATCGATAGAAAATTCCTATCGAATGACGGGACTGCCTTATTGATCCTTTGCCGTCTCCCTGCGAGCTTATCGTTACGGCGTGTCGATCGCGCGCCAGGAGGAAATGCCGCATAAGCCTTTTCCGAAGATTCGCCTTCGATCTTCGGAGCTATGCGCGGGAGGCTGCTAATGAGTTTGAATCAGGCCGCGGGCGATGTCGCAACCCGGGCCGGCACCATCATCGATAGCATGAAATCGATGGAGGGGCCGCTTTTGCCGATCCTGCACGGGATTCAAGAGGAATTCGGCTACGTGCCGCAGGATGCGCTGCCGTTGATCGCTACGGCACTGAACCTTTCACGCGCCGAAGTGCACGGCGTCATGACCTTCTATCATGACTATCGCGATCATCCCACCGGCCGCCATGTTCTGAAGCTCTGTCGCGCCGAAGCCTGTCAGTCGATGGGCGGCGATGCGCTGGCGGAGCGTATCAAGCGGCTGCTGGGCATCGATTTCCATCAGACCACGCTCGATGGCAGCGTCACGCTGGAGCCGGTCTACTGTCTCGGTCTTTGTGCCTGCGCTCCGGCAGCGATGCTCGACGGCGAGCTGCATGGCCGGCTTGACGATGAAAGCGCCGACCACCTCGTGAAGGAGGCCCGCCAATGACCTTGACCATCTATATCCCTCGCGATGCTGCCGCCCTTTCGCTCGGCGCGGAGAAAGTGGCGCAAGCCGTATCAGCGGAAATCGCCAAGCGTGGCCTTGATGCACGCATCGTGCGCAACGGCTCGCGCGGCATGTTCTGGCTCGAACCGCTGGTCGAAGTCGAGATCGACGGCAAGCGCATCGGCTATGGGCCGGTGAAGGCCAAGGATGTCTCTGCACTGTTCGACGCCGGGCTCGCCGAAGGCGACGAGCATCCGCTCTGTCTTGGGGAGGTCGAAAGCCTCCCATTCCTCAAGGAACAGACCCGCCTGACCTTTGCCCGCTGCGGTATCACCGATCCGCTTTCGCTTGAGGATTATGAGGCCCATGGCGGCCTCAAGGGCCTGCGCCGCGCCATCGGCATGGTATCAGGCGATATCGTCAAGGATGTCACCGATTCCGGCCTGCGCGGCCGCGGCGGTGCCGGCTTCCCGACAGGCATCAAATGGAAGACGGTGCTCGATGCGCCGGGCGACCGCAAATATATCGTCTGCAACGCCGACGAGGGCGACAGCGGCACGTTCGCCGACCGGATGATCATGGAGGGTGATCCCTTCGTGCTGATCGAGGGCATGGCAATTGCGGGGCTTGCGACCGGCGCGACCAAGGGCTTCGTCTATACGCGCTCGGAATATCCGCATGCGATCGCCGCGATGACCGAAGCTGTCGAAATCGCCCGCAAGGCCGGCATTCTCGGCGCCTCGGTGCTTGGTTCCGGCAAGGTGTTCGATATGGAGATCCGCACCGGCGCCGGCGCCTATGTCTGCGGTGAGGAAACGGCGCTCCTGAACAGCCTCGAAGGCAAGCGTGGCATTGTGCGCGCCAAGCCGCCGCTGCCTGCGCACAAGGGGCTGTTTGGCTGTCCGACCGTCATCAACAACGTCATCTCGCTCGCTTCCGTCCCCATCATCATGGACAAGGGCGCTGCCTTCTACCGTGATTTCGGCATGGGCCGTTCGCGCGGCACGATCCCGCTGCAGATCGCCGGCAACGTCAAGCATGGGGGCCTCTATGAAACGGCCTTCGGCCTTTCGCTTGGCGATATCGTCGACAAGATCGGCGGTGGTACGGCGACGGGACGGCCGGTCAAGGCGGTGCAGGTGGGCGGGCCGCTCGGTGCCTATTTCCCGCGCGCCCTGTTCGACACGCCATTCGACTATGAAGCCTTCGCGGCCAAGGACGGCCTCATCGGCCATGCCGGCATCGTCATCTTCGACGATACCGCCGACATGCTGAAGCAGGCGCGTTTCGCGATGGAATTCTGCGCGGTCGAAAGCTGCGGCAAGTGCACGCCCTGCCGCATCGGCTCGACGCGCGGCGTCGAGACGGCCGACAAGATCGCCCAAGGGATCGAACCAGAGAAGAACAGGGTTCTGCTTGCCGATCTCTGCAACACGATGAAGTTCGGCTCGCTTTGCGCGCTCGGCGGCTTCACGCCCTATCCCGTGATGAGCGCGATGACCCATTTCCCGGAGGATTTTTCTCCGGCTCCCTTGATTGAAGCGGCGGAGTAAGATCCATGTCCCTCGTTCCAGAAATCGATTACGGCACGCCGGCCTCCACCTCCGAAACCATGGTGACGCTGATCATCGACGGGCAGCAGATTACAGTGCCGGAAGGCACGTCGATCATGCGCGCTTCGATGGAAGCCGGCATTAAGGTGCCGAAGCTCTGCGCCACCGACATGGTCGATGCCTTCGGCTCCTGCCGCCTCTGTCTCGTCGAAATCGAAGGCCGCAACGGCACGCCTTCGTCTTGCACGACGCCGGTATCACCCGGCATGACGGTGCACACCCAGACCAACCGGCTGAAAGATATCCGTCGCGGCGTGATGGAACTCTACATTTCCGACCATCCGCTCGACTGTCTGACCTGTGCGGCCAACGGTGATTGCGAGCTGCAGGATATGGCTGGCGCCGTGGGCTTGCGCGACGTGCGGTACGGCTACGAGGGCGACAACCACGTCAAGGCGCGCAACAACGGCGACATCAATCTGAAGTGGATGCCGAAGGACGAGTCCAATCCCTATTTCACTTATGATCCTTCGAAGTGCATCGTCTGCTCGCGCTGCGTGCGCGCTTGCGAGGAAGTGCAGGGCACATTTGCGCTGACCATTGAGGGCCGCGGCTTCGGCTCGCGCGTCTCGCCCGGAATGCACGAGAATTTCATCGACAGTGAGTGCGTTTCCTGCGGCGCCTGCGTGCAGGCTTGCCCGACGGCGACGTTGACCGAAAAATCCGTCATATCGATCGGCCAGCCGGAGCATTCCGTCGTCACCACATGCGCCTATTGCGGTGTCGGTTGTTCCTTCAAGGCGGAGATGCGCGGCGAAGAGCTGGTGCGCATGGTGCCCTGGAAGGACGGCCAGGCCAATCGCGGTCATTCCTGCGTCAAGGGTCGCTTCGCCTATGGCTATTCGACCCATAAGGACCGCATTCTCAACCCGATGGTCCGCGAGAAGGTGACCGATCCCTGGCGCGAAGTGACCTGGGACGAGGCCTTTGCCCATATCGCCACCGAGTTCAAGCGGCTGCAATATCAGTATGGCCGCGATTCCATCGGCGGCATTACCTCCTCGCGCTGCACCAATGAAGAGACCTTCCTGGTGCAGAAGCTGGTGCGCGCCGGCTTCGGCAACAACAATGTCGATACCTGCGCCCGCGTCTGCCATTCTCCCACAGGCTATGGCCTCGGCCAGGCCTTCGGCACTTCGGCCGGAACGCAGAATTTCGACAGCGTCGAGCATTCCGATGTCGTCATCGTCATCGGCGCCAACCCGACGGACGGTCACCCGGTCTTCGGCTCGCGCCTGAAGAAGCGGTTGCGCCAGGGCGCCAAGCTCATCGTCATCGATCCGCGCCGCATCGATCTGGTGCGCACGCCGCATGTCGAAGCCAGCTACCACTTGCCGCTGAAACCGGGCACAAACGTTGCCGTGCTGACCGCACTTGCCCATGTCATCGTCACCGAAGGCCTGTTCGACGAGACGTTCATCCGCGAGCGCTGCGACTGGTCCGAATTCGAGGATTGGGCAGCCTTCGTCGCCGAGCCGCAGCACAGCCCGGAGGAAACGGAACAATATACCGGCGTTCCCGCCGATCTCGTTCGCGGTGCTGCCCGCCTCTATGCCAAGGGTGGCAATGGCGCGATCTATTACGGTCTTGGCGTCACCGAGCACAGCCAGGGCTCGACGACGGTCATGGCGATCGCCAACCTCGCCATGGCGACGGGTAATATCGGCCGTCCAGGTGTCGGCGTGAACCCGCTGCGCGGCCAGAACAATGTGCAGGGCTCCTGCGACATGGGTTCCTTCCCGCACGAGCTGCCGGGCTATCGTCATATCTCCGATGATGCGACCCGCGATATCTTCGAAAAGCTCTGGGGCGTGAAGCTCAATAACGAGCCGGGCCTGCGCATCCCGAACATGCTGGATGCCGCCGTCGAAGGCACGTTCAAGGGCATCTATATCCAGGGCGAGGATATCCTTCAATCCGACCCGGATACCAAGCATGTCGCAGCCGGCCTTGCCGCGATGGAATGCGTCGTCGTCCACGATCTCTTCCTGAACGAGACGGCCAACTACGCGCATGTGTTCCTGCCCGGTTCGACCTTCCTGGAAAAGGACGGCACCTTCACCAATGCCGAGCGCCGCATCAATCGCGTGCGCAAGGTCATGACCCCGCGCAACGGCTATGCCGACTGGGAAGTGACGCAGAAGATGGCGCAGGCCATGGGGCTCGCCTGGAACTACACGCATCCATCCGAGATCATGGACGAGATCGCAGCGACCACGCCGAGCTTCGCGCTGGTGTCCTACGACTATCTGGACAAGATGGGCTCGGTGCAGTGGCCCTGCAACGAGAAGACGCCGCTCGGCTCGCCGATCATGCATATCGACGGCTTCGTGCGCGGCAAGGGCAAGTTCATCCGCACGGAATATGTCCCGACCGACGAGCGTACCGGCCCGCGCTTCCCGCTGCTGCTGACGACCGGGCGTATTCTCAGCCAGTACAATGTCGGCGCTCAGACGCGGCGCACCGAAAACGTCGTCTGGCATGCGGAAGATCGCCTGGAAATCCATCCGCACGATGCGGAGCAGCGCGGCATTCGCGAGGGTGATTGGATCAAACTGACGAGCCGCTCCGGCGACACGACCCTCCGGGCGCTGATCACCGACCGCGTTGCTCCGGGCGTCGTCTACACGACCTTCCATCATCCGGACACGCAGGCGAACGTCATCACCACGGATTATTCCGACTGGGCGACAAACTGCCCGGAATACAAGGTAACCGCCGTGCAGGTCTCGCCGTCGAACGGTCCGTCTCAATGGCAGGTGGATTATGATGAGCAGGCCCGGCAGTCGCGGCGCATTGTCGGGAAGATGGAGGCTGCGGAGTGAGATTGAGAATGCGGAGGAGCACCCCCCTCTGTCACTCCGTGACATCTCCCCCACAAGGGGGGAGATTGGTAGCTCGCGAGCTGTTCTCAACTCAAATAGACATCGAATCCGCAGAAGCAGCAGCCTATTGTTTTGCTGATAGGAAGCGGCAAACTCCTAACGATCTCCCCCCTTGTGGGGGAGATGTCGCGAAAGCGACAGAGGGGGGTATTTCACGCCCCATCACCCAATGACCAAATTCACCCCCACCACAACCGTCACCGAAACCGCCCGCCGCAACGGCTTGGTGCGCTCGGGCACGCGCATCGTCCCCGAGGAAGTGCCGATCGCATTTTCATATGGCGGCACATCGCATGCGGTCATGATGGGAACGCCGGCCGATATTGAGGATTTCGCCGTCGGTTTCAGCCTGACCGAGGGGATCATTACCGATATCGTTCAGATCGCGGCCATCGAGCCGATCGAGGACGAGCAGGGGATCGACGTGCAGATCACTCTCGTCGATGATGCGGCCGATGCCTTGCGGCTGCGCCGCCGCCATATGGCGGGCCCCGTCGGCTGCGGGCTCTGCGGCATCGAATCGATCGAGCAGGCCGTGCGCAAGGTGCCTGACGTTTCGAAGGTCGCTTTGAAGCTGGCGCAGAAGGATATCGTCCGTGCGGTCGCGCTGCTCAACGATGCCCAGCCGTTGCATCGCGAGACGCATGCCGTGCATGGCGCGGGTTTCTATGTCCCGTCCGAGGGTCTGCTTGCCGTGCGCGAGGATGTCGGCCGGCACAATGCGCTGGACAAGCTCTGCGGCGCGGTCATCCGCTCCGGCCTCAAGGGAGCAAACGGTGTCGTGGCCGTGACCAGCCGGCTGTCGGTCGAGATGGTGCAGAAGGCGGCGATATTGGGCAGTTCCGTGCTGGTTGCCATTTCCGCGCCGACGGCGCTCGCCATTCGCACGGCCGAGGAGGCCGGCATGACGCTGGTGGCGCTGGTGCGCGGCGACGATTTCGAGATTTTCACCCATCCGCATCGCATTATCACGGAGAGCATCGCCGATGTCGCCTGACGACACGCCGCACGGCAAGACCGAAACCAAGCTCATCTATATGGCGAACCAGATCGCCACCTTTTTCAAGACGCAGCCGGCCGGCGAAGCGGTTCAGGGTGTCGCCACGCATATCAACAAATTCTGGGAGCCGCGTATGCGGCGCCAACTGTTTGCGATCATCGATCATGGCGATAGCGGGCTGAACCCGCTGGTGCTTGAAGCGGCTCCGTTGATCCACAGGCCGCCATCCGCTGAAGAAGTTAAGTCGGCTTAGCATTCACGCGACAATGTAAAGGGGTGGAGAGAATCCATCCGCATATGGAATTCCCGTCGAGGGAGGGTGCTCTCTTTGAGCCAAGGAGGAGTTGTTCATGACGGCTGCTGATACGAATATTTCCGAGAGAACGGTAACGGCGGGTCTGCTCGATCGTGAGCGCATCATCGCCAAGCCGGGTTTCAACCGATGGCTTGTGCCGCCGGCTGCGCTGGCAATCCATCTCTGCATCGGCATGGCCTACGGCTTCAGCGTCTTCTGGCTGCCCCTTTCCAAGGCGCTTGGGACTTCGACGCCACCTCCGGCAGAATGCGCAAATCTCAATCTTCTGACCGCCCTGTTCACGACGAGCTGCGACTGGCGCGTCAGCGATCTCGGTTGGATTTATACGCTGTTCTTCGTGCTGCTCGGTTCCTCCGCCGCCATATGGGGCGGCTGGCTGGAACGGGCCGGGCCGCGCAAGGCCGGCGTCGTCTCCGCTTGCTGCTGGTGCGGCGGTATCCTGATCGCGGCAGTCGGCGTCATCTTTCACCAGCTCTGGCTCATGTGGATCGGCGCCGGCGTCATCGGCGGTATCGGGCTTGGTCTCGGCTATATCTCGCCCGTGTCAACGCTGATCAAATGGTTTCCCGACCGGCGCGGCATGGCGACCGGCATGGCTATCATGGGCTTCGGCGGCGGCGCGATGATCGGCGCGCCACTCGCGAGCCTTCTGATGAACAACTTCCGTGCCGATGGTTCGGTTGGGGTCTGGCAGACATTCATCGTCATGGCGGCGATCTATTTCGTCTTCATGATCGGCGGCGCTTTCGGCTATCGCCTGCCGCCGGCCGGCTGGCGTCCGGAAGGCTGGACGGCACCCGCCGCCAAGAGCTCGATGATCACCACGAAGCATGTGCATCTACGCGATGCGCATAAGACCAAGCAGTTCTGGCTCATCTGGGCGGTACTTTGCCTTAACGTCTCGGCCGGCATCGGCGTCATCGGCATGGCTTCACCCATGCTGCAGGAGATCTTCGGCGGCGCCCTGATCGGCCTGCCTGACGTGAAGTTCGCCGATCTCGGCAAGGATCAGGTCGCCACCGTCGCGGCCATCGCCGCCGGCTTTGCCGGCCTGCTGTCGCTTTTCAATATCGGCGGCCGTTTCTTCTGGGCGTCGCTGTCCGACAAAATCGGCCGCAAGAACACCTATTATTGCTTCTTCGTCATCGGCATCGCGCTCTATGTCCTGGCTCCTTGGGCCGCCGGCATTCACAGTAAAGTGCTGTTCGTCGGTGCGCTCTGCATCATCCTGTCGATGTATGGCGGCGGCTTTGCCACGGTTCCCGCCTATCTCGCCGATATCTTCGGCACGCAGTTCGTCGGCGCGATCCATGGCCGGCTGCTGACGGCCTGGGCGACGGCCGGCATCATCGGGCCTGTCGTGGTCAACTATATCCGCGAGGCACAGAAGGCAGCGGGCGTCGAAGGCGCGCAGCTCTACACCTTCACCATGTATATTCTTGCGGTCATGCTGGCGCTGGGGCTGATCGCCAATTTGCTGGTCAAGCCGCTTTCGGACAAATGGTTCATGTCGGATGACGAAGTCGCCGCGCTGCAGGCAAAGACCGCTGCCGCCAATGCCGGCCCCACCGGCTCCTTCGGCATCGGTACGGGCGGGTTCGACGGTAAGGCGCTGATCGCCTGGGCGATCGTCGGCATTCCGCTGCTCTGGGGCGTATGGGTGACGATCAAGAGCACCTACGCATTGTTCGGCTAACCAAGCGTTCTGAAAACGACGAAGCCGCCTTGAGTTTTCGAGGCGGCTTCGTGCTGAGAAGGCGTGTGCAGAACCGATTATGCTGGACCGGCTATGCCGGGCAGCTCTTAAAAACAGAACTGTGCGAAATTATGCGGCGAGTTCGTCCGTTTCGTTTTCCTTGAACATCTTGGCAAGGTTCAGGAAGCAGATCATTCCATTCTCCGTCGCGATGATGCCTTCGCAATAGACGCGATCGAAGGAGGCCGTGACTTCCGGCACCGGCTGAACCTGGCTGGAGGCGATCGTCAGGATGTCGGAGACGCGGTCGACCAGCATGCCGATGACCATATTATGCACTTCGGCGACGACGATGGCGCTGCGCTCGTTGGCAACCGTGCTCTGCATGCCGAGCTTGTAGGCGAGGTCGATAATCGGGATGACCGAGCCGCGCAGGTTCATGACGCCGATGACATCGGCCGGCGCATGCGGAATCGGTGTCGACGGCGCCCAGCCGCGGATTTCGCGGATCGTGGTGGTCTTGACGCAGAATTCCTGATCATGCAACCGGAAGGCAATGATCTCCAGAGTCTCGCCGCTGAAGCTGGTGGAATTGATCGTGGCCATGAACATTCTTCCCATTGAACCGTGACGCCGAATTCGGCGTGTTCATGCCACGATAGAACAAGAACATTGCTCAAACCTAAATCTATACAAGCGGTTTCGACTGGACGGGCTTCAGGGCCGCTTTCGACAAGGAGGCCGACTACCCACCCTCGCGGTTCGAGGGCGCTTGCGCGCCACCTCACCGCGAGGGCTGATCTTCTTGCTTCGCTGTCGGGGACTGAGAGCCGTATCGAGAATGCTGCTCGCTCCATCCGCATCCTGAGCCCGTCGAAGGACGAGGATGGCCCTGAAGGATTGGCCCGCCCTCAGGCAGCCCGCGTCGGGCGGTCGAAGATGCGCCGGCCGAAGAGGCTTGCGGCCATCTCCACCAGCACGCGGGCGCTCTTGCCGCGATCGTCGAGGAAAGGGTTGAGCTCGACGAGATCGAGCGACGAGACGAGGTTGCTGTCGGAGAGCATTTCCATGATCAGATGCGCTTCGCGATAGGTGGCGCCGCCCGGCACCGTCGTGCCCACGCCCGGCGCGATATCCGGATCGAGAAAATCGACGTCGAAGCTCACATGCAGCAGGCCGTTAGCGGCGCTGACGGTATCGAGCACCCTGCGCATGATGGCGGCCACGCCCTGCTCGTCGAGCGAACGCATATCGAAGACGTTGACGCCGTGCTCGCGGATTTCCTCGCGCTCGTGCGGGTCGACGGAGCGGATACCGACCTGGAAGACCTTCGTCGGGTCGACCAACGGCCGGCCGGCCGGCAGAACGCCCTCGATCTCGGCTTCACCACAATAGTAGGCGACGGGCATGCCGTGAATATTGCCTGATGGCGAGGTGGCCGGCGAATTGAAATCGGAATGCGCGTCGAGCCAGAGCACGAAGAGCGGGCGGCCAACCTCCGCCGCATGGCGCGCCATGCCGGAGACGCTGCCCATGGACAGGCTGTGATCGCCGCCGAGGATCAGCGGGAAGCTGCCCGATGATGCAACGTCATAGACCTTTGCTTCCAGCGCACGCGTGAAAGCGCCGACGATCTTCAGATTATGGGCCTGTGGATGCTCCGGAAGGTCTGCCGCCGGAACAGGATGCAGGTCGCCGCTGTCGGTGACGCGATGGCCAAGCTCGATCAGCGTGGTTTCGATGCCGGCGATACGGAGCGCGGTCGGGCCCATGCCGGCGCCGCGGCGACCGGAGCCTTCTTCCAGGGGAACGCCGATCAAGGTAACGGGGGTGGATTGCGTATTCATCGGCATTGCTCCGAAGGTTAGAGGCTGTTGACCCGCATTATCGATTTTCCGCATGACAGCAAAAAGATGGAAAATTGTCGAAAACTGACTAGCTTTTGGCGAATTGGTCAATTCGATTTAGCAAAAATGACAAATATACAGGCGACCTGACATCAACCTTTTCGGCTCGTCGGGTAGCAGCGCGCGAATGAGGCGGCAGATGAGGCGCGAGGGGATTTATCTTTCAATACTCATGCTCGTAGACGATGCCGGCTTCGCCTGCGCCGTCCGAGCCCGCCGCGCCGCGCAACTTCACGCCGCGTCCGACATTGAGGTTGATGATCGCCTTGGTGTTGTTGGAGGCGCCCTGCTGCAGCTCGATATAGGTGCGCTTGTTGATATATTTGCCGGCGCCGACCTGCGCCTGGCCGTTCGCATCGGTCGAAATATCCAGATCGTCCACGCCGAGATGGCTGCGTAATCCCTCGAACAGCGAGGTGGAGCGTCCGCCGGCGAGCTGGCTTGCCGCATCGGCGAGCTGGGCGATCTGCATGGCCGATAGTTTCGACATGGATTGGCCGAAGATCAGCTGCGCCAGCACTTCGTCCTGCGGCAGCGCCGGCGAAGAGGAAAAGCCGATCTGCGGGTCGGTCGCGAGACCGGTGACGTTGACGGTGATCGTGGTGGAGCTCACCGTCGAGGTCGCCTCCATGTTGAGTGCCGGCGTCAGGTCGCCGCCGAAGGTGATCTTGCTGGTGTCGGTGAAGTCCAGCCGGCGGCTGAGGATGGTCAGGCGTCCGCGCCGCATGGTGAAGCCGCCGGATACCACAGGTTCCGCCGCCGTGCCGCGCACCGTGATGCTGCCGCCGAGTTCGGCGTCGATGCCGCGGCCGCGCACGAAGATCTGCGAGGGTGCATCGAGTTGCAGATCGATGCCGAGGGTGGTTGACTTGCTGCGCGGTCCCTCTGGTTTCTGATCCTTGAACTGGGCGTTGACCGCGGCCGGGGCGTTCTTGTGCTTGATGTTGATCTCGGAAAGCGACGCCGGCAGCTTCTCCGGTATCGTGATCGATGCCTTGTTGATCCTCAGATTGCCCGTCAGCATCGGCGCGGTCATCAGCGGACCCTTGACGCCGAGCGTGCCGTTGATGGTCGCAGCCACCAGCGTCCCGTCGACATAGGTCGCGTTGTTGAACTTCATCTGGATATCGGCGGGGAAGCCGCTATCCGGGGCAATGCCGACCGTGCCGCTGCCCGAAATGCTGCCGCCGCTCGTCAGGTTGCCGCTGAGGCGCGAGATGACCGCCTGCTTGCCGTCGAGGGTTACTGTGACGGCAAGGGCGTTAAGGGTCAGGTTCCGGCGGACGTCGACCAGCTTGCCGCCGTCGGTGGCAATCGTGCCTGATATGGCCGGTGCTGTCGTCGTGCCGCCGATCTGCATGTCGATCTTGGCGGCGCCCGTCACGACAAGGCCCTGGGCGGCGAGCTGGCCGGCGAGGGCATCGAAAGGCACATTGCCGGAAAACTTCAGCGCCATGGCCTTGTTGCCGGCAATGGCGACGGTGCCGCCGCCGTTGAGCGCGAGGCCGCTCTGACCGGTCAGGTTGGTGTCGATGGTCACAATATTGTCGGCGAATTTGCCGTCCGCCTTGATGCCGAGGGCGGCGAGGCCGGCGGATTTCGTCTGGCTGGTCGCGGCGCCAGACCAATTTGTCTGGAAAACGACGGCAGGCGCGGTGGCCTTGCCGGTTACCGCTACCGTGCCGGAAATGACGCCTTCTGCCGCAAGGGTCGGCGCAAAGACGTTGGCGAGGCTTGCCGGCAGGTTGGCGATCTTGGCATTGATGTTCAATGTCTGGCCGGCGGTGCCGTCGACGGTCACCGAGCCGCCGCCCGTCTGAAGGGTCAGGCCATTCAGCGACACGATCCCATCCTTGATGACGATCTTGGTCGGCGATGCCAGCTTCACCGGTATCGTGCGCGGAGCACCCGCAAATGAGTCGAGGCTCACCGTCGTCTGGCCACCCGATGTCTCGACGCCGCCACGCACCGTCAGCGGCGTGTTGTCATATGTGGATTTCAGATCGAAGTCCGTGCGGCTGCCCTGCTGGGTGAAGGTCAGGCCGAGACCGGTAATGCGGTTGGCGCCGGAGGCGATGGTATCCGCGCGGATGCTGCCATTGGCGGAGAAGGCCTTGAGGTCGTCGACGGTGAGCGCGACAGCCGGCTTGCTGATGACGAGGTCGTCTCGGCGGATGCCATTGCCGCTGGCGTTGACCTTCAGACCGGTCTTTCCATTAACGCTGGCGATATCGAGCGAGCCTTTGAGATCACCCTCGGCCTGTTGTCCGGCGAGGGCTGCAAGGAGGCTCAGATCTGGCAGATCGAATGTCAGCGCGCCCGTCGGTTCGAAGCTCGGCGACAGGTCCAGCTTGCCCTGCAGCTTGTTCGTGCCGATCTCCGCCGATAGCGACGGGATGCTGGTGCGGCCGTCCTTTGAAACGGCGTCGGCGGTAATGCGGATCGGCTTGCCGTCGATCGCTCCGCTCGCTTGCACCTTCGCCTGCGGGGCCTTGGGATCGGCGGTTCCCGTTATGCCGATATCGAGCGTATCCAGCAATCGACCCGCGAGCTTGACGTTGACGGCCTTGGCGGTCGCGTCGATGCCGAGGGCGGTCAGCGGTCCCTTGGCCTTGAGGCCGATATCGGCCTGCCCTTCGGCGTTTGGAATGAGTTTGGAAAGGTCGAGCAGCTTGCCTGATAGATCCGAGGTCAGCGACTGGTCGTTGAGCGCGAGATTGCCACTGATCTCGGCAATATTGGATTTCACCGCAAGGTTGGAGAGCGTCATCTTGGTCGGCACGGTGCCGGCGACCTGGCCCTCCAGCGAGATCGTGCCTTCGAACTTGTCCGAAACGCCGTCGGGCAGCACGCCGGGCAGGGCGAACAGCTTGAAATTGCCCGTCAGCGCCTTTGACGATAGCGTATATTTGCCGTTGACCGTGCCGCCGATGCTGGCGCTTTCCAGCGTCGTATTGTTGAAGCCGATCGTATCGGGCGAGAGCTGCAAAGGCGCGGTCAGCGCGATCGGCGCCCGGATCAGGCGGTTGAGATCGGCGCTGAGGAAGGCCGTCTGGCCGACGACAAGGCGGAGCTGCAGCGGGCCGGACATGGTGGTCAGATTGAAGGCGTCGCTTCTGGCGCTCAGGTTTACCTGGCCAATCTGCCCCTGCGGTGTGCTGGCGCTGTCGAGAGCCGCCTTCGCATCGATCTTCACCGATTGCGCCGCGCCCGTCAGCGCGATATCGACGCGGGAAATCAGGGCGCGGACCTCGCCGTCCTCCATCGGCCAGCGGAAGTCGACGGGGCCGGAGGTGCCGAGCAGATTGGCATTGAGGCTGTTGTTGCCGTTGGGATCCAGCGTGCCGGATGCGGCAAGCACCGCGCTGCCGGTGGCAAGATTGCCGGTCTGGATGTCGATCTTGCCCTTGCCGTCGAAGGTTGCCGAAAGATCGATGGTGGTCTGTCCGGCAAAGAGCGGCCGCATGGTCGGCGGGAGCAGCGAGTCGACGTCGCCACCGCCCTTGACGTCAATGTGATGCAGGCCGTCGGTGGAAAGGCTATGATGGCCGGTGATGGCGACCGTCGGCTTGCCGTCGAGGGCTGCTTGCAGCTTGCCGGCCCAGTTGGATAGCGGACCTTCGCCCGAAAGATCGATGTTGATCGCCGGGCCGCCTGGCAGATGCAGGAGGCCGGCCAGCATGCCGTCGCGCGGCTCGGAAATCTGCGTCTTCAGCTTCAGCTGGTTCTCGGCCGGCGCGAAGGCGATATCGGCGGAAAGCTTGGCGTCGGGCACATCATGGCGGCTGGCATTCAGCATGAGACCCATGCTGCTGCTGTTGGCCTTGACGCTGCCATCGGCGGCCAGAGTGAAATCCTGTCCGGCGACCGCCTGGCCAATACGAAGGTCGGGCAGCGCGATTGCGTCGATATTGACGGCGACGGGCAGTGAAAAGCCGCTGCCGCCTGCCGTTTGCGTTTCCTGCGCGGGTGCTGCCGTCGAAACCGGCAGGCGCTGGAAATCGACCACGTCGGCGGCGATACGGTCGGCGTGGAACGTACCCGTCAGCAAGGACAGCGGGGACCAGTCCACCGCAAGGTTCTGCACCTTGGCATAGACGCCCTTCGTGTCCGCCACCGTAATGGCGCCAACCCTCAGGTTTCCGTTCAGCAGCCCGGAAGGCGCTGCGATGGTAATGGTGCGGTCGGGTGTCGAGGCGAGCTTAGCCACCTGGTCGACGGCATAGCTTGCTGCGGAAGGGACAAGGCCGACGACGAGCACAGCCGCGATCACGAGCAAAAGGATCGCCACGACCGCATAGGCGATCAAGCGCACCAATCTCCCGAGGATTCGAATCAATATGCTCATGAAAGCGACAGTAACCCCAATTTTGTAACCGTGTGCTGAAACGTCCGCGACAACTATACGGCTTGTCAGAAGGCCTGACCGATGCCGGCATAGATGCCATAAGATGTGCCATCGTCATATTTCTTCAATGGAACGGCGACATCGAGCCTGATCGGACCGAAGGGCGTAGCGTAGCGCAGGCCGACGCCAGCGCCAATGCGTAGATCGGAAAAGGTCGGGAATGCGGTGTCGGTCACGCTTCCCATGTCGACAAACGGTACGACGCCGATCGTATCGGTGATCTTCACGCGGGCTTCGAAGGAGGCAGTCACATAGGAGCGTCCGCCGGTTTCGTTACCGTTGGAATCATAGGGCGAGATCTCCTGATAGCCGTAGCCGCGCACCGAGCCGCCGCCGCCGGCATAGAAGCGCCGGGTGGCTGGAATATCCTCGATATTGTTCGCGCCCAGCAGCGAGCCGGCCGCAAGCTTGCCGGCAAAGACGACATTGTTGTTGGCGCCGACGCCCTTGTAGCCGGTGATCGAACCTTCGAACGAGCTGAAGATCGTGCCGCCCATCGCCTCGTAGCTCGGCTTGGCGCCGACAGAGGCGCGATAACCCTCTGTCGGGTCCAGCTTGTTGTCGCGCGTGTCGCGAATATATTCGAGGGGGATCGCGACCGTCAGATAGTTGTGCTTGCCGAACGCGTCGGTGGTATCCTGTTCATAAGATACCTCGCCGCCGGCCGAGACGGTATCCTGATCGTTGATTTCGTAAGCAAGACTGCCGCTTGCCGTCGCGGTATTGGCGTCGTAGGCGTCCGGATGCAGGCTCTGCATCTTGAGGCCGGCCGTGAAGGTCGCCGAAGGATAGAAGGTCGCGGGCCTGATATAGGTGATGCCGGCCGTGTAGTCGAACTGGCCGACATCGGTCGTCTCGCCGATGCGGGAGATGGAGCCCTCGATGCGCAGCGAATCCGCGCGGCCGGTCAGGTTGCGGTGCCCCCAATAGCCCTGCAGGCCGAAACCGTCGATGGTGGAATATTGCGCGCCGACGCCGAAGAAGCGCTGCTTGCCTTCGGAGACTTCGATGGTCGTCGGAATGCTGCCATCCGGCGCCAGCTTGTCGGCCTCGCGGATGGTGACGCTGGAAAAGACGCCGAGTTTTCTCAAGCGGTCCGACGCTTTCTTCAATTCGTCGGGAGAGTAAGGCTTGCCTTCATTGATGCGGGCGTAGCGCTTGATGAAATTCGGGTCGACCGACTTCTGGCCGGTAACGCCGACATTGCCGAAGGGAGCGACGGGGCCGCTTTCGACCTTCAGGGAAACATCCACGGTATTGGTCGAATGATCGGCGACGACATCGCGCTTGTCGAGCCTGGCGAGCGGATGCCCCTCGTTCTTGAAGTCGGCGACCATCTTATCGCCAGCCTTCAGAATGGTCAGAGAGCCGGCATCGCCGCCACGCACGAGCCCATAATTCGCTGGGTCCAGCCTGGCGGCGTCGCCCTGCAGGCTGATTCTGCCGAGTTTGAAGACCGGGCCTGGATCGATGGCGATGGTCACCGCGACGGGCTTAGCGCGACTGAAGGTCGGCGTCGGCGGCAGTGCATCGAGCGGGGTGCCATTGATGGTGATGGTGACCACGCCGCCGTAGCGAGCCTTTTCATAAAGGGTGGCAATCAGCCTGTCGCGATCGTCACGCGCCTTGACGACAACGCCGAGATCGCCGGATACAGGCTTCTTCTCGTCGGCAACCAGCATGGAGCTGTCGTTCAACGCTTCCTTCAGATCCTTGTCGAGATTGTCGGCCTTGAAATCGACCGCGTAGCGAACGGGATCGGAAACCTGGTCCGCCGTTTCGTCCTCGCCCCAGAGCTTTATTCCGAAGAGTTTGAACGCAAAGGCGTTTCCGGCATATATCGGACCGAGCGCAAGCACTGCCGCAACCGCTGCTACGGTTCCTGCCCGCCGATACGCAATACTCTTTCTCGGTTCAGTTCTTTTATGCATACGCCGCTTTACGGTTACATGAGAACTTACTCAGTTTGACGTTTCCCGGGAGTTAACGCGCGGCCACCATAGAGGCAAAAGTCTCCCAGGTGTACCTTTTTGGAGTCGAAAACGTGGAAAAATGCCTCTTAATGGCTGAAATGCCGACATTTCCGCCAGAGTTCTCATATATTCGAGCGGCCTGAAAAACAGCGTCCACGGGTTGTCCCAGCCATACGGCGGGCGGCTTTGGCGCCGGTGCTGCAGCCGTTTGTCGGCCGGAATCAAAAAGTCCCGGACTTGCGATCCGGGACCTTCGAAACGTCATGCTGGGATCGATCAGTAGCCGCCGTAACCGCCGCCGTAGCCACCGCGATAGCCGCCGCGCGGGCAATCGTCGATGTAGCGACGACCGTAGCGGTCGCGGTAGTAGCACTGGCCAGGCTGCTCCTGGACGCTGCCGATGACGGCGCCAGAGACGCCGCCGATGGCTGCGCCGACCGCGGCGCCGCGGACGTTGCCGGTGACCGCGCCGCCGATGATGGCGCCGGATGCTGCACCGATGCCTGCGCCCTGTTCGGTCGGCGTGCAGCTTGCGATAGACAAGCCGACCATTGCGAGCATAAGAACTTTCTTCATTGACTCTCTCCAACGTTAGTTAAGCCGAACCCCGGCCAACGTCGTCCCATTCTTCAGCTCCACCACGATGGGCTGTCTTTTAGTCCTGCAATGACGAAAAATATCGTGCAAAATATGATTGTCCATTGGCTGGCAATAGTTTTTTTGTTGCCGAACAATGGCGGCCTCGTGTCCGGAGAGTAAAACGGCGGGCGCGAAGCAGAAAATCCGCGACCGTTCTAAAGTAGAGGTTGATTGGACTGCAAAAAAGTCAAATGATGCCCCTTGCCTCTGGAGGAGAGGCGAGGAGGAAAATATGGCAAAGGTGACTTTGACGGTGAACGGCCGTTCGGTCAGCGGCGAGTGCGAGGATCGCACGCTGCTTGTCCATTTCATCAGGGAAAAACTCGGCCTGACCGGAACCCATGTCGGCTGCGATACCAGCCAGTGCGGCGCCTGCGTGATTCACATGGATGGCAAGTCGGTGAAGAGCTGTTCGATCTTGGCCGTCCAGGCTTCCGGCTCCAAGATCACAACCATCGAGGGTCTGGCCGCCAATGGCGAGCTGCATCCGGTTCAGGCCGCCTTCAAGGAGCATCATGGCCTGCAATGCGGCTTCTGCACGCCGGGCATGGTGATGGCATCGGTCGACATGATCAACCGTCATGGCGGCAAGCTGGATGAAAAGACCGTTCGCAGCGAACTCGAAGGCAATATCTGTCGATGCACCGGCTATCACAACATCGTCAAGGCGGTGCTTTCAGCCAATGCCGAGATGAATGCCGCAAGCCAAGCGGCTGAATAGAGTTTCACCGAGACTGTCTGGCGAACGCCAATGATCGTCGTCTTGGCGTGATGCCAGGCCCGCAACCCCGATGGGAGGATGTGATGGGCGTGGAAGGCATTGGTGCGCGCGTGGCGCGTAAGGAAGATAAGCGATTTCTAACGGGCAAGGGGCGCTACACCGACGATATGGTGACGCCGGGCATGAAGTATGCCTATTTCGTCCGTAGCCCGCATGCGCATGCAAGGATCAAAAGCATCGACGCGACGGCGGCACTTTCCATGCCGGGCGTCATCGGCGTGCTCGACGGTAAGCAACTACTGGCCGATGGCATCGGCAACCTGATCTGCGGTTGGATGATCCATTCCAAGGATGGGTCGCCGATGAAGATGGGTGCGTGGCGGCCTCTCGCGGCCGATACCGTGCGCTATGTCGGCGATGCCGTTGCCATCGTCGTCGCCGACAGTCTCGGCGAGGCACGCGATGCGGCGGAGGCCGTGGCCGTCGATTATGAGGAGCTGCCTGCCGTCGTCGAGGCCTTGGACGCATTGAAAGCGGGAGCGCCGCAGATCCACCCCGAAGCGCCGGACAATCAGATTTTCGACTGGGAGCTCGGCGATGCGGCGGCAACCGACAAGGCGATCGCCGAAGCCGCACATGTCACCGAGATCGAGCTCTACAACAACCGGCTTTCGCCGAATGCCATGGAGCCGCGCGCCACGCTCGGCATCTATGATGCGGCCGAAGACCATTATACCTGCTACACGACGAGCCAGAACCCGCATGTGGCGCGGCTGGTCATGAGCGCCTTCTACAATGTCGCCCCGGAAAACAAGCTGCGCGTCATCGCGCCCGATGTCGGCGGCGGCTTCGGCTCGAAGATCTATATCTATCCGGAAGAGATCGTCTGCCTCTGGGCATCGAAGAAGACCGGCGTGCCGGTGAAATGGACGGCCGACCGCACGGAAGCTTTCCTGACGGATGCCCATGGCCGCGATCACGTCTCCAAGGTCAAGATGGCCTTCGATGCGGAGAACCGCATCACGGCATTGAAGGTCGATACGGTCGCCAATCTCGGCGCCTATATGTCGCTGTTTTCTTCGTGCGTGCCGACTTATCTTTACGCGACACTGCTGTCGGGCCAATATGCCATTCCGGCGATCCATGCCAATGTCCGCACGGTCTATACCAACACCGTGCCGGTCGACGCCTATCGCGGGGCAGGGCGTCCGGAGGCGACCTATCTGCTGGAGCGTACGGTCGAGACGGCGGCGCGCGAACTCGGCGTCTCGCCGGCGGAGTTGCGACGGATCAATTTTGTCCGCACCTTCCCGCACCAGACGCCCGTCATCATGAATTATGACGCGGGCGATTACGAAGCCTCGCTCAATGCCGCCATGCAGCAGGCGGATTGGGCCGGTTTTCCTTCCCGCAAGGCGGCCGCAGCCGCCCGCGGCATGAAGCGCGGCATCGGCATGAGCTGCTATATCGAGGCCTGCGGCCTTGCGCCGTCGCAGGCCGTCGGCGCGCTCGGCGCCGGTGTCGGGCTGTGGGAATCCGCAGAGGTGCGGGTGAACGCGGTCGGGACCATCGAAGTGCTCACGGGCTCGCACAGCCACGGGCAGGGACATGAGACCACCTTCGCGCAGCTCGTGGCCGACCGGCTCGGCGTGCCGATCGACAGCGTCTCCATCGTCCATGGCGATACCGACAAGGTGCAGATGGGCATGGGCACCTATGGTTCCCGCTCGGGCGCCGTCGGCATGTCCGCCGTCGTCAAGGCGCTCGACAAGGTGGAGGCAAAGGCGAAGAAGATCGCCGCGCATCTGATGGAGGCCGACGAAAGCGATATCGTCATCGAGAACGGTGAAGTGAAGGTCGCCGGCACCGACAAATCGCTGCCCTGGTTCCAGGTGGCGCTAGCGTCCTACACTGCACATAATCTGCCCGCCGGCATGGAGCCGGGCCTGAAGGAAACCGCCTTCTACGACCCGGCGAACTTCACCTTCCCGGCCGGCTGCTACATCTGCGAGGTCGAGGTGGATCCGGAAACGGGCAAGACCGAGATCGTGCAGTTCGTCGCGGCCGACGACTTCGGCAATATCATCAATCCGATGATCGTCGAGGGACAGGTGCATGGCGGCATCGCGCAGGGCATCGGCCAGGCCCTGCTGGAAGCCGTGCATTACGATGAGACCGGCCAGCTTCTGACGGCAAGCTTCATGGACTACACCATGCCGCGCGCCGACGATCTGCCATCGTTCCAGCTTTCGCACCAGAACACGCCCTGCCCGAACAATCCACTGGGTGTGAAGGGATGCGGCGAGGCGGGCGCCATCGGTTCGCCGCCGGCGCTGATGAACGCCATCACCGATGCGATCGGTAACAACGCGCTGACCATGCCGGCGACCCCGCTCAAGGTGTGGGAAGCGGCGCGGGCCGTGGCCTGAGACGAGAGGAGGATAGTACAATGTATGCAACGACTTACCATCGCGCCTCTTCGGTCGACGAAGCCGTAAAGCTTCTGTCGAACACGGACGAGGGTAAATACGTCTCCGGCGGCATGACGCTGATTGCCACCATGAAACAGCGCCTGGCATCGCCGAGCGATCTCGTCGATCTCAGGCATATCCCCTCGATCAAGGGCATCCGTGTCGATGGCCGCAGGGTCACGATCGGGGCGGCGACCACCCATGCGGAGGTCGCGTCTTCGGCGGCGATCCGCGCGGTCTGTCCGGCTCTCTGCGAGCTTGCCGGCATGATCGGCGACCCGCATGTGCGGCACATGGGCACGATCGGCGGGTCCGTCGCCAACAATGATCCGGCGGCGGATTATCCGTCGGCGATGCTGGCGCTGAATGCCACCATCGTCACCGATCGCCGCCAGATCGGGGCAGACGATTTCTTCCAAGGCCTGTTCGAGACGGCGCTGGAAGGCGCCGAGCTGATCACGTCGATTGCCTTCGACGCGCCGGAAAGGGCAGGCTATGCCAAGTTCCCCAATCCGGCCTCGCGCTACGCGATGACCGGGGTCTTCGTCGCCAAGGGGGCAGCCGGCGTTCGCGTTGCCGTCACGGGCGCGGGTGCCGACGGCGTGTTCCGCCAAGGCGATATGGAGCAGGCGCTGGCGGCGAACTGGCTGCCGGAGGCGGTTGCGGGCCTGACGATCGATCCGTCATCGTTGCTTTCCGACCTGCATGCAACGGCGGAATACCGCGCCAACCTGGTTAAGGTCATGGCAAAGCGGGCCGTCGCCGCAGCATAGCTGAGCCAGAGAAACACCGGAGCGGCGGGTTTACCCCTCGCTCCGGAGAAGTGTTCCAGCGCAGTTTCGATTGTCAATTTGATGTGATTGATTATTCTTGTCTGGAATTGTTCAAAATTAGGGGCCATTTGCCGCAGCGGGCGCGAAAGCAAAGCGGAGGGGTTGACGT
Source organism: Rhizobium sp. KNZ2-6A (assembly GCF_056755475.1). NCBI lineage: Bacteria > Pseudomonadati > Pseudomonadota > Alphaproteobacteria > Hyphomicrobiales > Rhizobiaceae > Rhizobium > Rhizobium sp. KNZ2-6A. Next base: position 25,978 of record NZ_JBNDIC010000019.1, read on the forward strand.
GCGAACCGGCATTCTCGAAAACGGTCGCACGGTACTGGAGCAGATGATGGATTTCGAAGCATTTTTTAAGGGCGAGCTGGAAGGTCTTCACAATGAAGGCCGCTACCGGATCTTCGCGGATCTCGAACGCCGCCGTGGCAATTTCCCCCGCGCTGTCAGGCATACGGCCAATGGCCCTCAGGAAGTGACCGTCTGGTGCTCCAACGACTATCTCGGCATGGGCCAGCATCCGAAAGTGATCGAGGCGATGAAAGAGGCCATCGATCACTGTGGCGCGGGTGCGGGAGGCACCCGGAATATTTCTGGAACCAACCACTACCATGTTCTGCTCGAGCAGGAACTCGCCGATCTGCATGGCAAGGAATCCGCGCTGATCTTCACCTCGGGCTATATCTCCAACTGGGCGACGCTCGGCACGCTCGGCGCGCGCATTCCAGGCCTCATCATCTTCTCGGATGCGCTGAACCACGCATCGATGATCGAAGGCATTCGCTATGCGAAATGCGACAAGGTCATCTGGAAGCATAACGACCTGCATGATCTCGAAGCCAAGCTGAAGGCGGCCGATCCGAAGGCGCCGAAGCTGATTGCTTTCGAAAGCGTCTATTCCATGGATGGCGATATCGCCCCCATCAAGGAAATCTGCGACCTCGCCGACAAGTACGGCGCGATGACCTATCTCGACGAAGTGCATGCCGTCGGCATGTACGGCCCGCGCGGCGGCGGCATTGCCGAGCGCGAGGGATTGATGGATCGCCTGACCGTTATCGAAGGCACGCTCGGCAAGGCGTTCGGCGTCATGGGCGGCTATATTGCCGCTTCGACTGCGCTCTGCGATTTCATCCGGTCGTTTGCCTCCGGCTTCATCTTCACGACCTCGCTGCCGCCGGCGCTTGCTGCGGGAGCGGTCGCTTCCATCCAGCACCTGAAGGTCAGCCAGTTCGAACGCTTGCGCCATCAGGATCGCGTGCGCAAGCTGCGCGCCCAGCTCGATGCGGCCGGCATTCCGCATATGCCTAACCCGAGCCATGTCGTGCCGGTCATGGTCGGCGACGCGGCCAAGTGCAAGTGGATTTCGGATCTGCTGCTCGACGCCGGCGTCTATGTCCAGCCGATCAATTATCCCACCGTGCCGAAGAAGACCGAGCGCCTGCGTATCACGCCGACGCCGCTGCATTCGGATGGTGATATCGAGCAGCTGGTCAGTGCGTTGCATGCGCTGTGGTCACGCTGCGCGCTGGCGCGGGCCGTCGCGTAAGGAACGGCTTTCTCTTGGAGCAGTTCCAGCAAAAGTGCGAAGCGGTTTTGCGTCCGGAATTGCGTAAAAACAAGAAGATAGAGCGTTTTCGCGATTCGAAGAAAAGCGGAATCGCTCTGTAGCCGAGCCACTGTGGGCTTCTGGCAAGCGGCTGTGAATTGTAAGCTTATACTTACGCAGCCTTTTCCCGCTGGGCGACGAGCACGGCAGCGCGGCTGCGTGCTTCCGCGTCCGCGGCAAAGACGGCATCCATGGTTTCGGCGCTGCCGGTCGCGATCATCTCGTCCATGACGGCTTCGGCGATATCGGCCATTTCCAGGAAGCCGATACGGCCATCCACGAAGGCATGGAAGGCGATTTCTTCGGCCGCATTCATAATCGCGCCCTGCAGGCCGCCGCGCTCCAGCGCCGTGCGGGCAAGGCGCAATGCCGGGAAGCGAACCTCGTCCGGCGCTTCGAAGTCAAGTCGGGCGAGCTTGGCGAAATCCAGTCGGTCGACGCTGAGCTTGGTGCGGGCGGGGTAGGTGAGTGCATAGCCGATGGCCGTGCGCATGTCCGGGCAGCCGAGCTGCGCCAGCACGGAACCATCCGTATAGCCGACCATTGAGTGAATAACGGATTGCGGATGAACCACGACTTCGATCTGATCGGGGCGCACATTGAAGAGATGCTTGGCCTCGATCATTTCAAGCGCCTTGTTAAACATCGAGGCGCTGCCGATGGAGATCTTGAAGCCCATCGACCAGTTGGGATGGGCGCGCGCGATCGCCGGCGTGACATTGGCCATCTGTTCGCGCGTCCAGGTGCGGAAGGGGCCGCCGGACGCGGTAATGATGATGCGCTCCACCGCATGCTGCTGGTCATCCTCCAGCGCCTGGAAAATCGCGCTGTGTTCGCTATCGACCGGGATCAGCCGGCCGCCGCCCTCAGCAACGGCACGCACGAAGAGATCGCCGGCGGAGACCAGGCACTCCTTGTTGGCGAGCGCGATATCGGCGCCGCGACGGGCGGCTGCCAGCGTCGGGGCGAGGCCGGCGGTGCCGACGATCGCCGCCATGACCCAATCCGAAGGCATCGAGGCGGCTTCGATCAAAGCGTTCTTGCCCGCACCGACGGCTATGCTCGACCCGGCGAGCGCATCCTTCAGTTCCTGATAGCGCTCTTCATTGGCGGTTACCGCGAAAGCGGCGCCGCACGCTCTGGCCTGCTCGGCCAGCAGGCCGATATTGTCATGCCCGGTGATGGCGGCGATGTCGAAGGCGTCGCGCCCGCCCAACTGGGCAATGACGTCGAGCGTATTCTGGCCGATGGAGCCGGTCGAACCCAATATCGTCAGGCGGCGACGCGTCTTGCTGCCGGTGTTCATTCAGGTATCCGCATTTGCTGCTGTTCCCCTAGGCTCTACAGGGGATTGCCTGGAGCGGCAAGTCCGCAGCCGTGTAACTGCATCGTGTTGAATATGCACGCAAAAGGCGAAATCGCCGATTTAGTAATATTTTTTGCGGTTCCGTTGAACCAAATGCAAAGTGCCGCGTTTTCCGACCACTCGAATGAGGAGGGTGATGAATGGTTTTCAAGGCGGCAACGTTTCATGGCATGGAGCTCTATCTGGAAAACGAACAAGCCAGGCGCTCGGCTCTGGAATCCGCAGTTGCCAACGCGCTCGCCGTTGCCGGCGGAATCGATGCTTCCGATGTCACGGTGACCGCCGCAGGCCAGGAAATCCGCCTGGACGGCTCTGTCGCAACGCAGCAGGAGGTGATGCGGGCGACCGCGGTCGCCGAGTCGATCCGCGGCGTCAGGCTGGTGAGGAACAGGATCGCTGTGGGGTGAGTTGCGGGCTTTGAGTTCGCGTTCATGCTGATCACGTATAGCCTGCTATTCTCCGCCGACAAAAAATCGGATCGAAAAAACTGATCTGGATGAACATCGATCCTGGCAATGAAGCGATCGGCGGCGGGACTATCCTCTACGCAACGCTGACCGGCAGTCTGGGGAGCCATCCGGATGCCATTGACTATAGGTAGTCGGGTAGATCGTAAAATAGCTCAGCTATGCCCCGGGGCGAGAGCGCGTCACTTCATCAGCTGCTCAGCTCCACTAGGCGCGGGTTTATCGGAAGTGCTTCCAACTGCATTGTTCGTGTGAACCGCCTCAAGAGGAACAACTGTCACTTTTGCTGCGTCTAAAGCTTTGTAGAAATTGTCAATTTCAACGGGAGTAGGCTCGGTGTTCGCAACTTTCTTGTAAGTCGAGAGAACAGTCTTGAGTGTCTGAGTTTTTGCCTCCGGCGTCACCGCGTCTTGAACTCGTGAGAGCGCTAATTGGAGTTGCTGGGCCTGTTGATGTGCGTTTGCGAGTCTAAGTTCAAGACCGCTTACTTTGATGGCTACTTCGGTCCATTTAAAAGTCGTCATCAGCACCAACCCAACAAATAGGAGTGGTACGCCGAACGCGCCGACTTTCAGATTTCGGTAGTATCGCGATGCGGGCAAAAAAAGGAATGTAAGTCCAACTATCAAGCAAATGATGCTTGCACCGAAGATGAGTTTCTCATTCATCTGTTGCTCCTGGCGAGGAATGCGAAGTTGGATTATACGTGCATTTTCAACCGAAATCTGATTACAATGCAACCATTTGATGGTGCGACCCGAACTCCATCCGCCGTACTCAAGAAGAGCAATAGGATAAACGATCGGATCGTGATGAACCGAGCCGGTCGAAAATCAAATACTAACTTATCGAAAACAATGGTGATCTCGACGCGATTCGAACGCGTGACCCCCAGATTAGGAATCTGGTGCTCTATCCTGCTGAGCTACGAGACCACTCGGCATGATCCATACAAAAGCAAAGGTCCGAAGCCAAGCCCTTTTACGTCCTGAGGACAATTCGCTTTTGCGGTGCCGTGCGCCGGGGCAAGGCGCACGGAACACGGTGGTGGACCCTCAGGCGTTGAGGCGCTGTTCGGCGAGGCGCACCCAATAGGAAATGCCGTGGGCGATCGCTTCGTCGTTGAAGTCGTAGGCCGGGTTGTGCAGGCCGGCGCTGTCGCCGTTGCCGACGAAGATGAAGGCGCCGGGGCGGGCGAGCAGCATGTAGGAGAAATCCTCGCCGCCCATCATCGGGTCGATATCCGGGATGACATTGCCCGCGCCGGCGATCTCCTCCGCGACCGCGATCGCGTGGTCGGTCTCGTCGGCATGATTGAAGGTGACCGGATAGTTGCGCTGGAATTCGATCTCGACTTGCGCGCCGTGGGTGGCGGCGATGCCGGAGACGATCTGCTTGAAGCGCTGCTCGGCCAGGTCGCGTATTTCGGGATCGAGCGTGCGCACAGTGCCGGCAAGGCTCGCATCGTTCGGGATGACGTTGTGCGCATTGCCGGCATTGAACTTTGTAACAGAGACGACGACCGATTTCAGCGGATCGGTGCTGCGCGAGGCGATGAGCTGCAGGTTGGAAACGATCTGCGCGCCGATGGCGATCGGATCGATCGTCTTGTGCGGCATGGCCGCATGGCCGCCGAGCCCCTTGATGGAGACGGTGAATTCGTCGGTCGCCGCCATGATCGGACCTTTGCGGATGGCGAAATGGCCGACGGGCAGGCCCGGCATATTGTGCATGCCGTAGACCTCGGCGATCGCGAAGCGCTCCATCATGCCGTCCTTCACCATGGCGTCGCCGCCGGCGCCGCCTTCTTCGGCCGGCTGGAAGATGACAGCGATATTGCCGTTGAAGGTGCGGTTCTCGGCGAGGTATTTCGCTGCACCCAGCAGCATGGCGGTGTGGCCGTCATGGCCGCAGGCATGCATTTTGCCGGGCGTTTCGGAAGCATAGGGCTTGCCGGTGATTTCGGTGAGCGGCAGGGCGTCCATATCGGCGCGCAGGCCGATCGTGTGCCCTTCACCCTTGCCGCGGATCAGGCCGACGACGCCGGTACGGCCGATGCCGGTCACCACCTCGTCGACGCCGAAGGAGCGCAGTTTCTCGGCCACGAAGGCGGCCGTATTCTCAACGGCATAGAGGAGTTCCGGATGCGCATGGATGTGGCGGCGCCACTCGGTCACTTCGCCCTGGAGTTCTGCGGCCCTGTTCAAGATCGGCATGCTGATTTTCCTGCTGCTCAATATCGATTCTGGTTCAACTCACGGATCCGTCGCACGGCTTTGGCCCGCCCATCGGGGCCTTTGCGATGTGCTGACGGGAAATAAAGTCGTCAATCGCCTTTGCCTTCTCATAGCCATATAGGTTAAATAGACGAAGCTTTCGAGAAAATTCCGGACCTCTGAAGGATAGATCGTGCCGACGAAGCAGAATCGTTTGTATGCCGCCCTGCGGCTCGCCCCTATGGCCGCAGCAGCATCCATGCTTTTCCTGTCGACCGCGCAGACGGCCGCAGCCAATCCGCATGTTCTCGTCGATGCCGGAACCGGGCGCGTGCTCGACCAGCAGGAGGCGTTTCGTCGCTGGTACCCCGCTTCGCTCACCAAGCTGATGACGACCTATGTAACGTTCCGGGCCATCCAGTCCGGCCAGATCAGGCTCGATTCGCCCGTCGTCATGTCGAAACTTGCCGCGGCACAGCCGCCGGCGAAGATGTATTTCAAGCCCGGCCAGAAGATGACGCTCGACAACGCCATGAAGATGATGCTGGTCAAATCGGCCAACGATCTTGCCATGGCGGTGGCCGAGACCGTCGGCGGCTCGCAGCAGGGCTTCGTGGCGCTGATGAATGCGGAAGCCGCCCGTCTCGGCATGCGCGATTCGCATTTCATCAATCCGAACGGTCTTCCCGGCAAGGGGCAATATACGACGGCGCGCGATCTTGCGATCCTGAGCGTGGCGCTGCGCCGCGAGTTTCCGCAATATGCCGGCTATTTCTCGCTGGAGGGCTTCACCAACGGCGTGAAGCAGGTGCCGAACATCAATATGCTCATCGGCCGCTTCGACGGCGCCGACGGCATGAAGACCGGCTTCATCTGCGCGGCCGGCTTCAACCAGATCGCATCGGCAACCCGCAACGGCCGCACGCTGATCTCGGTCGTGCTCGGGACCGACAGCCTGGCGGCGCGCGCCGACGATTCCGCCAATCTCCTGGAAAAAGGATTCCAGAATCAGCTGTCGACCCGCGATACGCTGGCGACCCTCAGACCCGACGCGCCGCTTGCGGCCGATGTCGCCGATGTCACGGCCGACATCTGCAGCACCAAGGGCGCGCAGGCGCGCAGCGAGACCCGCGATCCGTTCGGCCGCACCAAGGTGCAGTCCCCCTACATCCATGAAATGGATCACGAGCCCAATTTCGTCTATGCCGGCCTGATCGGCGGCCAGGATGTCGCGACGGCCGCCAAGGGCGACAAGGACGATGTCGCGGCCAGAGGCGACAAGGCGACCAGGGACAGCAAAATCGCCATTTCCGGCGGCGCATCCGGTGTGCCGATCCCGATGCCGCGTCCCACTTTCTAGAGCGATTCAGCTTTTCACGGAATCTCTGAACCGCTCTGTCTCTTTGTTTTCACGCAATTCCGGACGGAAAACCGCTACGCACTTTTCCTGGAATTGCTCTAGTATCGGATATCACCCATGAGCGTTTCGCAGCAAAGAGTACCGGTTGCCATCCTGACCGGCTTTCTCGGGGCGGGTAAATCGACCTTGCTCAACCGCATCCTCAAGGACGAGGCCATGCGCGATGCGGCCGTCATCATCAACGAATTCGGCGATGTTGGCATCGATCATCTGCTGGTGGAAAGCTCCGGCGATTCCATCATCGAGCTTTCCGACGGCTGCCTGTGCTGCACGGTGCGCGGCGAGCTGGTGGATACGCTGGCGAACCTCATGGATGCCATGCAGACCGGCCGCATCCGGCCGCTGAAGCGCGTCGTCATCGAAACGACCGGCCTTGCCGATCCCGCTCCCGTCATGCAGTCGATCATGGGCAATCCGATCATCGCCACCAATTTCGACCTCGATGGCGTGATTACTGTCGTCGACGCGGTCAACGGGCTGCAGACACTCGACAATCACGAAGAGGCGCGCAAGCAGGTGGCGGTCGCCGACCGCCTGATCGTGTCCAAGACCGGGATTGCCGGCGCTGTACCCGAAGGCCAGCTGGAGCGCCGGTTGAGGGCGCTCAATCCCCGCGCGCAGATCCTGAATGCCGATAGCGACGAGGCGGGACGCGCCGCCATTCTCGTCAATGGCCTCTATGACCCGGCGTCGAAGATTGCCGATGTCGGCCGCTGGCTGCAGGACGAGCTGGAGGCGGACGACGATCATCATCAACATGATGATCACGACCACCACGACCACGACCATGACCACCATCACGGCGATCATGGACACCATCACCATCATGGGCATCACCACGGCCACCGGCATCAGCACGCCCATGACGTAACCCGCCATGACGGCTCGATCCGATCCTTCTCGATCGTCGAGACGCAGCCGATCGATCCGATGGCGCTGGAGATGTTCATCGATCTCCTTCGTTCGGCGCATGGCGAAAAGCTGCTGCGCATGAAGGCGATCGTTGCCGTGTCGGACCGGCCGGAGCGCCCTGTCGTGCTGCATGGCGTGCAGAACATCTTCCACCCGCCAGTGCGGCTGCCGGCCTGGCCCGATCAGGAAGACCGGCGCACGCGCATGGTGATCATCACCAAGGACCTGCCGGAAGATTTCGTGAAGGGCCTGTTCGACGCCTTCCTCAGCAAGCCGCGCGTCGATACGCCTGATAGGGCGGCGCTGCAGGACAATCCGCTGGCGGTGCCGGGGATGAAGTTTAGTTAAATTCCGATGAGATCCAACAACCCGCCTCGCCCTTCGACAGGCTCAGGGTGAGGCTGATCTTGGCTGCACTGTCGCCCATGATCGGAAAGAAGGCGGGGCGATAAGGCAACCTGCGGCCGCTCCATCCTCATGGTGAGGCGGGAGCGTAGCGACCCTCGAACCACGAGGATGGCCTCGACCGTCAGCCTCTCCGGATCACGAAGCGATGGCCGCTTTCCGTCTTCTCGTTCGCGAGAAGCGTATGGCCTTTCTCGTTGCAGAGATGCGGGATATCGATGGCGGCCAGCGGGTCGGTCGTCTCGACGGTCAGCGTCGCGCCGCTTTCCATGCCGCGCAGGCGCTTTTCCGTCTTGATCGCCGGGTAGGGGCATTTCAGCCCGCGCAGATCATAGATCCCGTTATCCGAGTTATTCACTCTTGGCCCAGAACTTCCAGAAGGGCGGCTTCTTGGCTTCGGTCTGCGCGGTCTCGACAGGCGGAGGCGGCGCATAGGCAAGCGGATTGACGGCCTGGTTCATCGGGTTCGCCATGGGGATCGGCACATTGGCCGGAATATTGGCGGCTACCATGGGGCCGCCCGGCTGCAGGGCGGTCGCCTCGGGAGCGGCGCTCGCCACGCGGATGCTTGCAGTCGACGGATTGGCCGTCGGGCTCGCTACCGTGCCGCCGCGCGCAATCTGCTGTGCCGATTGGTTAGACGTCATCGATTCCAGATCGGCAACCTTCATCATCTTGCCGGCAGCGAGTGCGGTGCCGGTTGGAGCATAGGCAAGATCGTGACCCTTGCGCTGCTTGGCGACGATGGCCTTGCGCTCGGCTTCGGAAGGATCGTACCAGGCCATGCCGTCATACTTCTTCGTGGCTATGGCATAATCGTCCCGGTATTGCTTGTCATAGTTGGCAAGCGCCACCTGCAGGGCTGGCGGCGTGGTCATGACCGGGCATTTGCCGCCGGCGTTGAACGGTTCGCTGGCCTGCTGGTTGAAGACGTACTTCTTCTCGCAGACCTCGACCTCGGGCGGCCGCTTGGTGACTTCGAAATTATCGTAGCCGACTTTCAGCATCTTCCAGAATTCGATATTGGGGCTGAGGCGATGCTTCCACATGTTTTCCGCCGTCATGCGGAAGGGGAAGGCTTCGAGCTGAACGGCCTTCTGGCCGCCCTTGAAGGCGTCGCGTGCGAAGGCGTAGATTTCCAGCACCTGCTGGTCGGTCATCGAATAGCAACCGGACGACGAGCAGGCGCCATGGATCATCAAATTGTTGCCGGTGCGGCCATTGGCGGCATCGTAGCGGTTCGGGAAGCCAGTGTTGATGGCGAGGTAGTATTTCGAATTCGGGTTCAGGTTGGCCGGCGTCAGCATATAGAAGCCTTCCGGTGCTTGCCGGTCGCCTTCCTTCACCTTCGGACCCAAGCGCCCTGACCAGGCGCAGATCTTGTAATCCGCGATGACTTCGAAGCGATTGTTCTGGTTCGCCTTCAGGATCTCCATCGCACCTTCTTCCTTGAAGATGCGGATCATGATCGGCGAGTTGCGGTCCATGCCCTTCTTGGCCATATCGGCAAGGATACGGCTCGGAAGCGGCTGCTCGACCTTGTTCTTGACAGTCGACAGGTCGACCGACGCCGTGTCCAGCGCATCGTTGCAGCCGGTGAGTAACAGCGCCATCAATGAGACGTAGGCAAGGTGACGGATGCGCATTCTGACTTAGCCCATAAATGCGAAGAGCGGCAGCTTGATCTGTTTCGCCACTCCCCTCGAAGCATGAAACGGAATCATAGACGGCTTATACTTGAAAATTCCTTACCAGCCTATGACCTGCCCGCAACGCGTCGGCAAGCTTTTTTTTGCCATAACAGCTTCGATAACGGAAATGTGGCCAAGGTTTGGCCTCATTCCCGTTTTCAGCGATCACTTTTTCCAAATACGGGCTAGAGATTGCGACCCATGGAAAGGAATTTCTGGCGCCGGTCGTTGCGCAGCTGTTCGCCCGAACGGCTGGAAAGCTCGCCAAGCGCGTTCGCAATCGTGTCGCCGGCCGAGGCCATCACCGTATTGGGATCGCGGTGCGCGCCGCCGAGGGGCTCGGGGATGATGCCGTCGACAATGCCGAGGCCCTTCAGGTCTTCGGCGGTGATCTTCATGTTGGTCGCGGCTTCCTTTGCGCGCGTTGAATCGCGCCACAGGATCGAGGCCGCGCCTTCGGGCGAAATCACGCTGTAGATCGAATGTTCGAGCATATAGACGCGGTTGCCGACGGCAATAGCGATCGCGCCGCCGGACCCGCCTTCGCCGATGATGATGGAGACGATCGGCACTTTCACGCCAAGACACATCTCGGTGGAGCGGGCGATTGCCTCCGCCTGGCCGCGCTCTTCCGCACCGACGCCGGGATAGGCGCCGGCCGTGTCGACCAGCGTGATAACCGGAAGCTGGAAGCGGTCGGCCATTTCCAGGACACGGATCGCCTTGCGATAGCCTTCCGGCCGGGCGCTGCCGAAATTGTGCTTCAGGCGGCTCTTGGTGTCGTTGCCTTTTTCCTGGCCGATGAGGGCGACCGGCTGTCCGCGGAAACGGGCGAAGCCGGCCTGAATGGCGGCATCCTCGGAGAATTTGCGGTCGCCGGCCAGCGGCGTGAATTCGGTGAAGAGGGTGCTGGCGTAATCGACGAAATGCGGGCGCTGCGGATGGCGGGCGACCTGCGTCTTCTGCCAGGCATTGAGCTTGGAATAGATATCGGCCATCGCCTCGCGGACGCGGATTTCAAGCCGCCCGACTTCGTCCGATGTGTCGATGCTTTCGTCTTCGCTCGCCAGTTTCTTGAGCTCGTGAATCTTGCCTTCGAGATCCGAGATGGGTTTTTCGAAGTCGAGATAATTGTGCATGAGGTGCGTTTCCGATCCTTTTGCCCGTGACGAGAGACGGCGGCTTCAGCCTGTATGCCGGTCCTAATCCTGTTTTTTTGCCTGTTTGGCAAGGGGGTGATGCGTTTGCACAAGCTGATGAAGGCGTTCTTCCAGCACATGGGTGTAGATTTGCGTGGTCGAAATATCCGAATGGCCGAGAAGTTCCTGCACCACGCGCAGGTCCGCGCCATTGGCGAGAAGATGGCTCGCGAAGGCATGGCGCATCACATGCGGCGAGATCATCGAGGGTGTCAGGCCCGCGCGAATGGCAAGATCCTTGAGATCGCGCGCAAAGACCTGACGCGGCAAATAGCCTTGCTTGGAGGCGGCGGGGAAAAGCCATGGGCTTTCAGGAGCGGGCTGTTTGGCACTTGCCGCAATCTCCGCCTGCAGCCGTCCATAGGTCTTCAAGGCCGAAATGGCGGATTGCGACAGCGGCACCAGCCGTTCCTTGTTTCCCTTGCCGCGGATCATCAGGAAGCGGCCCTCCTGATCCAGCACCTTTGCCGGCAGGGAGACGAGCTCGCTGACGCGCATGCCCGTGGCGTAAAGCATTTCCAGGAGCACCAGCATGCGCAGGCGCTGCAGCCGGTCTGGTCCTTCGACGGCTGCTTCCTGTTCAGCTTGTGTCAGAAGCCGTGTCACCTCGTCGACGCCCATGGTCTTCGGAAGGGCGCGGCCCTTCTTGGGCGCATCGAGAATTCCCGTAGGGTCGTCCGTCCGCAGGCCTTCCGCATAAAGGAACTTATAGAACTGCCGCATGGCGGAAAGCCGCCGAGCCTGCGACGACGGTTTGAAGCCCTGGCTCGACAGGCTGGAAAGATAGGCGCCGAGATCGTTGGCGCCGGCTTCCGTCAGGCGGACACCGAGGCCGGACAGAAAGGAATGGAGATCGTCGAGATCGCGCTGATAGGACTGCAGCGTATTGACCGCCGCGCCGCGCTCGGCGCTCATCATCTCCAGGAAGGCTTCCAGGTGCGCTCGTCCCAGATCGCGCGCGCCGGCTTTTGCGTTCACGGCCGGTGTACTCATGGTTTCAGCGAGCCTGTTGTCGGCGGGTTGAGGCGCTCCGGCGGAATGCGGATCGTTACATCGCGCGGCTGCGGATCGACAAAGAGCACGAGTGCCCACATCGCCCCATATATCGATCCGGCGATGACCGCGCAGATGACAAGGAAGCGAAACAGGGTTGGCATTCGAAAACTCTCCTTCTCTCTTTCATTGGCCCGGCGATGAGCAATAATTATGTCCGCCAAGCGTTAGCTGAAGGATATTGCAGACATGTTTACGATAGCGGCGTCTTGACGCTACCGGTGCATTTGACGATACCGTTTCCAAAGAAATTGTGAATGGGCCGATGAGTGAACAAGTCCTGACCCTTGCCGAAAGCCTCAAAGACAAGGCGCGCGCTGCGCTGGGCCAGCGCAATCTTGTCCTCGTGGGATTGATGGGTGCGGGCAAATCCTCGGTCGGCCGGCTTTTGGCACAGCAGCTTGGTATTCCCTTCGTCGATACGGACGTCGAAATCGAGCGCGTGTCGCGCATGACGATCGCCGAACTGTTCGCCGCCTATGGCGAACTGGAGTTCCGGGCGCTGGAAACGCGCGTCATCAAACGTCTCCTCAAGGGCGGGCCGCGCGTCGTCTCGACGGGTGGCGGCGCCTTCATCAACGAAAGCACACGGCTGCATGTCAAGCGCGGCAGCCTTTCCGTCTGGCTGAAGGCCGATCTCGACGTGCTGTGGGATCGGGTCAACAAGCGTGACACGCGCCCCCTGCTCAAGACCGAGAATCCGAAACAGACCCTCGAGAACCTGATGAATGCGCGCTATCCGATCTATGCGGAAGCCGATCTTACGGTTCTATCCCGCGACGTAAGCAAGGAAATCATGGTCCAGGAAGTTCTTGCCGCCATCGCCGAGGGAAAGAAAGCAGAAAGCAAAGTACCATGAATGCGATCACACCGGCTTCAGCAGAGCGCCTCGTGCGCGTGCCTCTCGGCGAGCGCGCCTATGATATCCTGATCGGCCCCGGCCTGATCGCGCGCGCCGGGCGCGAGATCGCCGCGCGGCTGAAGGGCCGCAAGGCCGCCATTATTACGGATGAAAACGTCGCGGCGCATTATCTCGATGCGTTGATCGCCAGCCTCGAAGCTGCTGATATCCAGGCTTCCAGCCTCGTGTTGCCGGCCGGCGAAAAGACCAAGAGCTTCGAGCATCTCATGACCGTTTGCGACGCGGTGCTGACCGCTCGCGTGGAGCGCAACGATGCGGTGATCGCGCTCGGTGGCGGCGTCATCGGCGATCTCTCTGGCTTTGCCGCCGGAATCGTGCGCCGAGGCGTTCGTTTTGTCCAGGTGCCGACATCGCTGCTGTCGCAGGTGGATTCGTCGGTCGGCGGCAAGACCGGCATCAACACCCATCACGGCAAGAACCTCATCGGCGTCTTCCATCAGCCGGATCTGGTGCTTGCCGATACCGATGTGCTGAATTCACTCAGCGAACGCGAATTCCGCGCCGGTTACGCCGAGGTCGCCAAATACGGCCTGATCGACAAGCCGGATTTCTTCGCCTGGCTCGAGGCCAACTGGAGGCAAGTCTTTGCCGGCGGTGCGGCGCGCATCGAGGCGATCGCGGCGAGTTGTCAGGCGAAATCCGATGTCGTCGTTGCCGACGAGCGCGAAAATGGTCCTCGCGCCCTGCTCAACCTCGGCCACACCTTCGGCCACGCGCTCGAGGCGGCCACCGCTTACGATAGCCGCCGGCTGGTGCATGGAGAAGGCGTCGCGATCGGCATGGTGCTGGCGCATGAATTTTCCGCACGCCTCAATCTCGCAAGCCCCGATGACGCAAAGCGCGTCGAGGCGCATCTGAAGGCCGTCGGCCTGCCGACCCGGATGGATGATATCCCCGGGGAACTGCCGCCGGCCGAAACGCTGATGGACGCGATCGCGCAAGACAAGAAGGTCAAGAGCGGCAAGCTCACCTTCATCCTCACGCGCGGCATCGGCCAGTCCTTCGTTGCGGACGATGTGCCGTCCTCGGAGGTCTTGAGCTTCCTGAAGGAAAAGCATCCCTGATGACGGTCGAAGGCACGCTGGCTGTATTATTCGAATATTGGCCCGAGATCGCCTCGATCGTCGTGCTCGTGCTGCTGTCGGCATTCTTCTCCGGTTCGGAAACGGCGCTGACCGCGGTCTCCCGGACGCGAATCCACACGCTGGAGGCCAATGGCGACGAAAGCGCCGGCGTCGTGCGCCGCCTCATCGAGCGTCGCGACCGCCTGATCGGCACCTTGCTCATCGGCAACAATCTCGCGAACATTCTGTCGTCGTCATTGGCGACCAGCGTGTTCCTCGGCCTGTTCGGCAATTCCGGCGTGGCGCTGGCGACGGCTGCGATGACCGTCATCCTCGTCATCTTCGCTGAGGTGCTGCCGAAGAGCTGGGCGATTTCGACCCCGGATCGATTTGCGCTCAACGTGGCCGCGCCGGTGCGACTGTTTGTCGCTGTCGTCGGTCCTGTCTCGAGCTTCGTCAACGCCATCGTTCGCTGGATTCTCGGCATTTTCGGCATCAACCTCTCCAAGGAAGTATCGATGCTGTCAGCCCATGAAGAGCTGCGCGGCGCCGTGGACCTGCTTCATCGCGAAGGATCGGTCGTCAAGGCCGACCGCGACCGTCTTGGCGGCGTGCTCGATCTCGGCGAGCTGGAGCTTTCCGACATCATGGTGCACCGTACGGCGATGCGCGCCATCAATGCCGATGACCCGCCCGAAGTGGTGGTGCGCGCGATCCTCGATAGCCCCTATACGCGCATGCCGCTCTGGCGCGGCACGATCGACAACATCATCGGCGTCGTCCATGCGAAGGATCTGTTGCGGGCGCTGGCGGAACGAAATGTCGAACCGGAAAATCTCGACATCGTCAAAATCGCGCAAAAGCCCTGGTTCGTGCCCGACAGCACCAACCTCGAAGACCAGCTCAACGCCTTCCTGCGCCGCAAGCAGCATTTCGCCGTCGTCGTCGACGAATATGGCGAGGTGCAGGGCATCGTGACGCTTGAAGATATTCTGGAAGAGATCGTCGGAGATATCGCCGACGAGCACGATCTCGACATCCAGGGTGTGCGGCAGGAGGCCGACGGCTCGATCGTCGTCGATGGCGTCGTGCCGATTCGCGACCTCAATCGCGCGCTCGACTGGCACCTGCCCGATGAGGAGGCGACGACGATCGCCGGTCTCGTCATCCACGAATCGATGACCATCCCGGAAGAGCGTCAGGCCTTCACCTTCTACGGCAAGCGCTTCATCGTCATGAAGCGGGAAAAGAACCGTATCACCAAGCTGCGCATCCGCCCCGCCGAGACGGAAGAAGTGAAGCCATCCTGAGACGCGGTCGGTCGCCGACTACCAGCGGACCGTTTCGCCAGGTGCTGCAGGCTCCACGGCCAGCGCATGCAGGCCGGCATCCAGTTCCGGTTTCAACAATTCGTTGATCGCCCTGTGGCGCGCCAGGCGCGGCATGCCCGTGAACTTGGCGGAAACGATGCGAATTCTTATATGGGTTTCGCCGGTTCCTGTCATATCGGGCTGATGGCCGGCGTGCAGGTGGCTTTCATTGATGACGGCAAGGCGCTCAGGCGCGAAAGCGTCGTTGAGCTTCCGCTCAATGCGGGATTGCAGTGTCGTTTCCATATTCCCGCGTCAACCTCGCTCACGAAAAAAGGCTCCCACAAAGCCTATAACATTCCTGTTTGTCAATTCTTGTTGTGGGGTAACCAAGGCCCCATAATTAGGGCGCCATGAGACTTGATTCAAAATATTTCGATCGCATTCGTACTCGCCGCAAGCGCGCGCAGGAGCCCGAGCAAGGCCCGCCGACCTGCCAGTGGGACGGCTGCGACAAGCACGGTACGCATCGCGCCCCGGTCGGGCGCAATGCGGAAGGGCAATTCTTTTTGTTCTGCTTCGAGCACGTCAAGGAATACAACAAGGGCTATAATTATTTCTCCGGCCTCTCGGACGGGGAGATCGCGCGCTACCAGAAGGAAGCCATCACCGGCCATCGTCCGACCTGGACCGTGGGCGTCAACAAGGCTGCCAAGAACAGCCCGCTTCAATCCGATATCCGCTCCGGCTCCTATTCCCGCGTCCGCGATCCCTTCGGCTTCGTCAAGGAGGGAGAGGGGCAAGGCCGAGGCCCGCGGTTCCCGCAGCAGCGCAAGCTGAAGACGCTGGAGGCGAAGGCCTTCGATACGATGGGGCTTGGCGCCACCGCCACGGCGCCGGAGATCAAGCGTCGCTACAAGGAATTGGTGAAAATGCACCACCCCGATGCCAACGGCGGCGACCGCGGGTCGGAGGAGCGTTTTCGCGCGGTCATTCAGGCCTATCAATTATTGAAGCAGAACGGTTTTTGTTAATTCCTGTCCTTGCTCTCCGCCTTCAATCAGGTATGGTCCAAATCGGCTGAAGCTGCGGGCAACCGCGGCAGGGTGCGCATTTGGCTGGCTGCACCTCGGCCAACTTTCCGGACGCGGCGTTTCTTGTCCGGGACTCTGTTCAAGGATGCTCGCAAGCGATCATATTATCGCGCCGAGATTTTGCTTTAGTCCCGGAGAAGTATCGCCGTTGTTCCGACCGAACGGATGCGGGCAAAAAAGCTGCGGCGTATCGGCTAAAACGGCTGAGATTGATATGGCAAGGTGAGAGCCACCCGCCCTGGAGACATGATGAGCAAGATTGACCTTGATATTTCCGAAGTTCCCGACACCACTGTTTCGGTCCGTGAAGTCTTCGGCATCGATTCCGACATCCGCGTTCCGGCCTACAGCAAGGGCGGCGCCTACGTACCCGATCTGGATACGGACTATCTCTTCGACCGCGAGACCACGCTCGCCATTCTCGCCGGCTTCGCTCATAACCGCCGCGTGATGATTTCGGGCTATCACGGTACCGGCAAGTCCTCCCACATCGAGCAGGTCGCCGCGCGCCTCAACTGGCCTTGTGTGCGTATCAACCTCGACAGCCATGTCAGTCGTATCGATCTCGTCGGCAAGGATGCGATCGTCGTCAAGGACGGTCTGCAGGTTACCGAATTCAAGGACGGCATCCTGCCCTGGGCCTATCAGCACAATGTCGCGCTCGTCTTCGACGAATATGATGCCGGCCGTCCGGACGTGATGTTCGTCATCCAACGCGTGCTGGAATCTTCGGGCCGCCTGACGCTGCTCGACCAGAGCCGCGTCATCCGTCCTCACCCGGCCTTCCGCCTGTTTGCGACCGCCAACACCATCGGCCTCGGCGATACCACGGGTCTTTATCACGGCACGCAGCAGATCAACCAGGCACAGATGGACCGCTGGTCGATCGTGACGACGCTGAACTACCTGCCGCACAATAACGAAGTCGATATCGTGCTGGCGAAAGTGAAGTCCTTCCGCAACGAGAAGGGCCGCGATACCGTCTCCAAGATGGTGCGTGTCGCCGACCTGACGCGTGCGGCCTTCATGAACGGCGACCTGTCGACCGTCATGAGCCCGCGTACGGTCATCACCTGGGCTGAGAATGCGGAGATTTTCGGCGATATCGCCTTTGCGTTCCGTGTCACCTTCCTCAACAAGTGCGATGAGCTGGAGCGTCCGCTGGTCGCCGAGCACTATCAGCGCGCCTTCGGCGTCGAGCTGAAGGAAAGTGCCGCCAACATCGTGCTCGAAGCCTAGAACATTTCCGCTTTTCTTCGAATCGCGAAAACGTTCTATCTTTTTGTTTTGACGCAATTCCAGATAGAAAACTGCTATGCATTTTTCCTGGAATTGCTTTAGGGAAAAGCCGATACATCATGTCAGGTCGCGGAGATAATTCCAAAGCGAAGCCGGGTGCACCGGTGGACATGGAGCCGTTGCGCCGGGCGATCACCGGCTGTGTCCGCTCGATCGCCGGCGATGCCGAGGTCGAGGTGGCCTTTGCCAATGAACGCCCGGGCATGACCGGCGAGTGCATCCGCTTGCCGGAGCTTTCGAAACGGCCGACATCGCACGAGCTTGCGGTGACGCGGGGCCTCGGCGATTCGATGGCGCTGCGGCTTGCCTGTCACGATGCGCGTGTGCATGCCGTCATGGCGCCGCAGGGGGCCGATGCCCGCAGCATCTTCGATGCGGTCGAGCAGGCGCGCGTCGAATCGATCGGCTCGCTGCGCATGAGCGGCGTTGCCGCCAACATCAACTCGATGAATACGGAGAAATACGCCAAGGCGAATTTCTCCGGCATCGAGCGGCGCGAGGATGCGCCGATCGGCGAAGCCATGGCGATGATCGTGCGCGAGAAGCTGACCGGCCAGAAGCCGCCGGAAAGCGCCGGCAAGGTGCTCGATCTCTGGCGCCCCTTCATCGAAGAGAAAACCGGTGGCGATCTCGACAATCTGCTTTCGTCCATCAACGATCAGCAGAGTTTCGCCCGTATCGTGCGCAACATGCTGACGGCCATGGAGATGGCCGAGGAATATGGCGACGAGCAGTCCGACCCCGACAGCGAGGACCAGCAGAGCGAAGAGGACAAGCCGAGCGGCGAGGACCAGGATAACGACGACGTCAAGGAAGACGAGGGCGCCGACGCCGCACCGGCGGAGGACAGCGAAGCCTCCGACGAGCAGATGGACGACGGCGCGACCGAAGACGGCGGCGAAATCTCCGACGACGATATGAGCGAAGAAGGCGAGGAAGATTCGGAAACGCCGGGCGAGACCCGCCGTCCGAATACGCCCTTTGCCGATTTCAACGAGAAGGTCGACTATCACGTCTATACCGAGGAGTTCGACGAGACCACGACAGCGCAGGAGCTGTGCGACGTGGCCGAGCTCGAGCGCCTGCGCGCCTTCCTCGACAAGCAGCTCGCGCATCTGCAGGGCGCCGTGGGGCGCCTCGCCAACCGCCTGCAGCGCCGCCTGATGGCGCAGCAGAACCGCTCCTGGGACTTCGATCTGGAGGAGGGTTATCTCGATCCGGCGCGCTTGCCGCGCCTGATCATCGACCCGACGCAGGCGCTATCCTTCAAGATGGAGCGCGATACGCAGTTCCGCGATACGGTCGTGACGCTGCTGATCGACAATTCCGGTTCGATGCGCGGCCGCCCGATCACGGTTGCCGCCTCCTGTGCCGACATTCTGGCGCGAACGCTGGAGCGCTGCGGCGTCAAGGTCGAGATCCTCGGCTTCACCACCAAGGCCTGGAAGGGCGGACAGGCGCGCGAGAAGTGGCTTGCCAGCGGCAAGCCGCAGACGCCGGGCCGGCTGAACGATCTGCGCCATATCATCTACAAGTCCGCGGACGAGCCCTATAGACGGTCTCGCAGCAATCTTGGCCTTATGATGCGCGAAGGCCTGCTCAAGGAGAACATCGACGGCGAGGCGCTGATCTGGGCGCACAACCGCCTGCTCGGGCGCCGCGAGCAGCGCCGTATCCTGATGATGATTTCGGATGGTGCCCCGGTCGATGATTCCACCCTGTCGGTCAATCCGGGCAATTATCTGGAGCGGCACCTGCGCGCCGTGATCGATCAGATCGAGACGCGTTCGCCTGTGGAATTGCTGGCCATCGGCATCGGCCATGACGTGACACGCTACTATCGTCGCGCCGTCACCATCGTCGACGCCGACGAACTGGCCGGAGCAATGACGGAGCAGCTTGCCTCGTTGTTCGAGGATCAGACCAGCATGCCGCGCTCGCGCATGCGCCGCGCCAGCTGAGCCCGCCTCGGCGTCCCGCGGCATCGGCCTTATGGCCGGTGTCCTTTCCATCCGGCGGCGCCGGTTCCCGGCGCTTGCCGGCTGCTGGGAGATGCGCCTGCGTGATGGCCATGCTTGCCGGCCTGCTCGCGGGCTGCAGTTCCGCAAGTGATTCCGACAAGGGTGGCTCGGCTGCCATTCAGGCAAGGGTGATTTCCACCTTCAGGTCCGGCTCCGATCAATCGCGCTTCGGTGCGCTGGAGTTCCTCGGCGGCCTCGAGCTCAGTTCGGGCAATCCGCTACTCGGCGCCATCTCGGCCATTCGTTTTCGCCCCGACCAGCGGCATTTCATCTCGGTGCTCGATACAGGCCACTGGCTCACCGGCGCTGTAGAGCGTGACGAGACGGGCCGTTTGATGGGCATCGGTGACGCGCGGATCTCGCCGATGATCGACCGCGACGGCGGTACCGATGCCGGTAAGGGGGATTTGGATGCCGAAGGGCTGGCGCTGCGCGGCGGCCAAGTCCTCGTCAGCTACGAGCAGTATCATCGCGTCGATGTCTACCCCGATCCCGGCTTCGAGGTTTCGCCGCCTGACGGGACCATCCCACTCCCGATCCCCAGATGGCAGCTGCGCGCCAATCGCAGCCTCGAGGCGCTGATGATCGCGCCACGGTCAAGTCCACTTGCGGGAGGCGCCGTCGTCGTCGCGGAAGACGGTCTGGACGAGCAGGGTAATATGCCGGCTGCCGTCCTGGACGGGCCGCTCCCGTGTCGATTTGCCGTTCGGCATTACGACGGCTTCAATGTCAGCGATGGCGTCTTTACGCCCGACGGGGATCTATTGCTGCTGGAGCGGCGCTTCGGGCTGGCACATGGCCTTGGCTTGCGTATCCGCCGCATCGCCGGCGCGGATATCAAGCCAGGCGCCGTCGTGGACGGCAATGTGATCTTCGAGGCCGGGAGCAGAGATCAGATCGACAATATGGAGGGCATAGACGTCTTTCGCGCCGTCGATGGCTCCCTGCATCTCATCCTGGTTTCCGATGACAATCATTCGATCCTGCAGCGCAGCCTGATGCTCGAGTTTCGCCTGCGCGACGACAATCTCGTCAGCCAGAAATAGAAATGGCGGGCGGTCGGTTCCGCCCGCCATTTCTTTGCTCAAGGAATGGGGATGCGCAGCGAATCGTCAGGAATTCAGGCGGTAGGCGCCTGCGACATCGGCTTCAGCACATTCATCAGCGCGCCGTAGGGCAGCAGCATGACGAGGCCGACCGTCGTCTTGACGGAGAAATCGCCGATAGCCCAGGAGATCCAGCGCGGCGCCGACGAAGAGAATGCGCCGAGAATCGGAGCCCATTCGATCGCGAAGGGATCGTTCGGCCCGAAGAAGACGAAGAAGGGCGCGAAGGCGAAGGAGAAGAAGATCAGCGTATCGAGCAATGAGCCGATGAGCGAGCCGAAGAGCGGAGCGCGCCACCAGGCCATGCGGCGAAGGCGGTTGAAGACCGAGATGTCGAGCAGCTGGCCGGCGAGATAGGCCGAGCCGGAGGCGATCGCGATGCGCGGCTGTGCGGTATAAAACGACAGGGCGACGCCGACGACGAAACCGGCAAGCACCACTTTGCGCGCGGCCTTCGGGCCGAACTGACGGTTGGTCAGGTCGGTGATGAGAAAGGCGACCGGATAGGTGAAGGCGCCCCAGGTGAGGATATCCGCAAGATTGATGCCGGCGAGCGTCGCCTGCAGCGGATACTGCACGAGGATGTTGGAGGCGACGACGACCAGCGTCATCAGCAGAACGTAGATAATAGTGTGACGTGCCGTCAGCATTTTTTTATCCTGGGAGATGCCACCAGTTGAAGGAAACCGGACATGGAAAAAGGCTTGTCCGGAGATGATCCGTGCAAGCCTCTTAGCCGGTATGAAATCGCGAAACGCTAGTGCTGCTTAGGCAGCGACTGCAGCTTCAGCGGACTTCTTGACGATCTGGCGACGCAGCAGGCGGGCGCGCATGCTGAGTTCGTTTTCGCTTGCCTTGATGAGGAAAGCGTCCAGACCACCGCGATGCTCGACCGAGCGGAGCGCTGCAGCGGAAACGCGCAGGCGGTAGCGCTGGCCGAGAACGTCGGAGATCAGCGTGACCTGGCAGAGGTTCGGCAGGAACCGACGCTTGGTCTTGTTGTTGGCGTGGCTGACATTGTTGCCCACGAGGACGGCCTTGCCGGTCAATTCGCACATGCGGGACATGGTACACCTACTTTTGTTTTTCTCGGCCATCGGATAGACATCCCGGGCAAAGCCCGACGCGCAATCCAACAGGCCATAATTGGAAAGTTGCGGTTCTATAGTCAGACAGGCCGGCCGCGTCAAGCCAAACCTTGCCTTTTCCCGCAATTCCGTCAAAAAGCTGCTGTTGTCTGGCGCTCGCAGCAGGCGAGCAAAGCAACTATATAACTTGCCTGATCCTCGTTGAAGGCCTTGATCATGGTTCAAATTCGCAAGTGGTTTCTCATTTCAGCGATCGTCGCGTCGATGCCGTCGATGGCATTGGCCGATGTGCTGCGGCATGAAACGCGCTATCGCGTTTCGCTGGCGGGCCTGCCGATCGCCAGGGCGGATTTCAAAACGGAAGTCACCGGCAAGCAGTTCACCATCCGCGGCGATATCACCTCCGCGGGTCTTGCCGATCTTGTCACCTCCATCGATGCCAGGACGGATGTGACCGGCGTCGTCAACGATACAAAGCTGCAGGCGACGCACTACACGCTCTTCTACAAAAGCGGGAAGAGGGAGCGCACCTATGATGTCGCCTATACCAACGGCAATGTGACGTCGAACACGATCACGCCCGAACCGAAGCGGTCGGATACCTGGGTCCCCATCACGGAAAGCGATCTGAAATCCGTGCTCGATCCGATATCAGGCATGATCTTTCCTATCACGCCCAGCCTCAATCTCTGCAATCAGACGCTGGCCGTCTTTGACGGCGAGATGCGGATGGATCTGAAGCTGTCGCCGAAGGGGTCTCATCCCTTCTCGACGGAAGGCTTCAAGGGCAAGACGGTTGCCTGCGGCGTGCGCTTCACGCCGAAGAGCGGCTATAAGAGCACACGCAAGGACTACCTCTACCTCGCCAAGAGCGACGGCATGGAGATCTGGTTTGCCAAGGCCGATACCATGAATGTATATGCTCCGGTCTACGTCCGCATACCGACGCAATATGGGACGGTGACGATTACCGCCGTAAAATACGGCAGCTAGACCGGGCTGCCGTTTCGCAGAAGCGCTTGACGATTCTCCCAGTTATTTCTACTCAATTTTCGGTGGAAAATTTTTGTACATTTTTCGTGGGGTTGCTTTAGCGGGCCGCAGACGTCCGCAGCAATAGGCTGGGGGCAGGGATGAAATTTCGTGCGACGCTGACAGGCTTTTCAGCCATTCTGATGTGGTCGTTTCTGGCGCTTTTGACTGTCGCCTCCGGCAAGATGCCACCCTTCCAGCTGCTTGCCGTCTGTTTTGCGATCGGCAGTATTCCGGGCATCGTCGTTCTTCTGCTGAGGCCCGAGCGGCTGCAGCTGCTGCGCCAGCCCGCCAAGGTCTGGATCACAGGCATTGCGGGCCTGTTCGGCTATCATTTCCTCTATTTCACGGCATTGCGGCACGCGCCTGCGGTGGAGGCGGGCCTGATTGCCTATCTCTGGCCGCTGCTGATCGTCGTCGGCTCGGCGCTGCTGCCCGGCGAGCGACTGCGCTGGTATCATATCGTCGGTGCGCTGATGGGGCTTTCGGGTACGATTCTGATCGTCGGCCGCAACGGCTTTCATTTCGAGGGCGCCTATGCCGTCGGCTATGGCGCGGCTTTTCTCTGCGCCTTCACCTGGTCCGGCTATTCGCTGATCACCCGCCGCTTCGAGGCCGTTTCCACCGACGTCGTTACCATCTTCTGCCTGGCAACATCGATTCTCTCCTTTTTCTGCCATCTCGGCCTGGAAGAAACCATCTGGCCGGAGAGCGCGGCGCAGTGGATCGCAGTCCTTGGATTGGGCCTCTTTCCCGTCGGGGCTGCCTTTTATGCCTGGGATTACGGCGTCAAGAACGGCGATATCCAGATCCTCGGCGCGGCAAGCTATGCCGCGCCGCTGCTATCGACGCTGATCCTGACGCTGTTCGGCTTTGCCGAGCCGAGTTGGGGCATTGCGCTTGCCTGCCTGCTCGTGACCGGCGGTGCAGTCCTGGCAGCGCATCGGATGATTCTGCGTCGGGACAACTCCGCACAGGCGCAAGCGGAAGCGGCGGAATAGCTCCGCCACACCCGCCGCCGGTTCCCTAGTCATTGTCGTCGTAAGCGCTCAGCTCAGTTCTTGGGCGAGTCCGATGAGCAGCCCTTCAGGCCCGCGGATGTAGCAGAGCCGGTACGCGTCTTTATACTGGACCACTTCGCCTACGAGTTGCGCGCCGCGCGTGCGGAGCCTTTCAAGCGTCTCGTCGACGTCGTCAACGGCGAACATGACGCGGAGGTAGCCCAGGGCGTTGACCGGGGCGTTCCTGTGATCTGCGACGACAGGCGGCGCGAGGAAGCGGGAGAGCTCGAGCCGGCTGTGGTCGTCCGGTGTGCGCATCATGGCAATCTCGACACGCTGATCGCCCAGTCCAGTGATGCGTCCGGCCCATTCTCCTTCGATCATGGCCCGCCCTTCGAGCTCGAGGCCAAGTTCGCGAAAGAAATCAATCGTCCCTTCGAGGTCTTCGACGACGATTCCTATGTTGTCCATCCGCTTGAGCGCCATTTTCCAATCTCCAAGCCGCAAACTCATAAAACTGCTTGCCAGGAGAGCAAGTGGCCGATTGAGGGGTCTGGAAGGGAGCCTCGTGATTGCCGCCATCTAGCTCTTCGCTGCTCGTATGTGGATTTAAAAGCCTATGAGTCTGCGGCCTAATCTGGACGTTATTTCTTGAAGACCTTTTCCAGGAAGGCTACGAGCGAGGGCCGCCAGACATCCATCTCATGCTGGAGGTCCGGATATTCGTGATACTCGTGCTTGATCTTCTTCTGGTCCAGCGTCGACTTCAGGCCGGCGACATCCTTGCCGACGACCTGATCCTTGCTTCCGACCGTTACGGTGAAGTTGTGCAGTGCCTTGTTGATCTTTTCCGGCTCGTTGAGCACGGCGTCGACGGTCTTGTTCGGAACGGTCGTCGTGCTGACGCCGCTGAAGGTCGCGACCCAGCCGAAGGTGTCGAGATGGGAAAGGCCGGAGACGAGAGCCTGATATCCGCCCTGTGACAGGCCGGCAACGGCACGGTCATCGGTGTCGTTTCGCACCCGGTAGTGCTTCTTCATGTACGGAATGAGATCTTCCGTCAGTTCGCGGTCGGCAGCCTCGGCATTGGCCGGATAGAAATTCGCACGACGATCGGCGGCGGGGAAGTTCTCGGCGATCGCATTCGGCACGTCGGTTTCCGTATCGGGAATGACGACGATCATCGGCTCGATCTTCTTCTCGGCAAGAAGATTGTCGAAGATCTGCGGCGCGCGCCCCTGGAGGACCCAGGATCCCACCGTATCGCCGAAGCCATGATAGAGGTAGAGCACCGGCAGCGGCTTGGAGGAATCGGTGTAGCCGGGCGGTGTGTAGACATACATCTGCCGTTCCGAATCCAGCGCCTTGGAATGCAAGGTCACCAGCCGCAAGTCGCCATGCGGCACGTTGCGGGTATCGAGAATGCTGCCGGGCACCAGGATCAGGCTGGTGTTGACCTGCCGCTGCGGCTTCGGCGCATTGGTGCCGGTGTCGATGCTGCGGAAACCGTCGATATTGAAATAATATTCGTAGAGATCGGGTTTCAGCACCTCGGATTTGGCGTTCCAGGTGCCATCGTCACCGCGTTGCATGGCGATCGGATCGCGTGAGCCGAGGACGACGGAGACGGCTTTTGCCGAGGGCGCATAAAGGCGGAAGGTGATCGAGCCGTCCTTTTCCACCGAGGTCACGAAGTTTTTCAGAGGGTGGGCGGCGGGCGGCGAAGCCGGCGCATCAAGGGCAAGGGCAGGAACGCTCATGATACAACCTGCCACGACGAGCAAAGGAAACAACAAACGCACGAAAAAACCTCCTCCAAATGAATCAATATTCTCTCCCCCCGTGTAAAGCTGACACAGCGCGACGCTTTTTCAAGGCCGTTGCTCCGCGCCGTCTGGCCGCATGCCGCGTGATGTCAATGAAAGGTAAAGGAGGTTCAGCCCGAGGCGGGCTTCCAGTCCGGCGGCGCCATCTCGAAGCTTGAAAATTCGAAGCCGGGCGCGACCGTGCAGCCGACAAGCGTGAATTGCCCGAGGCTTTCGGCCGATTGCCACCAGTTGGCCGGAATGATCGCCTGCGGGCGCTCGCCCTTCGCCAAGTCGATGCCAAGAACGAGCCTTTCACTGGCCTTGCCGTCGGCCGAGCGGTGCAGGGCGAGCGGTGCGCCGGCATAGTAGTGCCAGACTTCGGCTGCATCGTGCACCCGATGCCAATGCGAGCGATCGCCGGCCTCAAGCAGATAGTAGATCGCCGTGGAGTGGCCGCGTGGGCCGCCGTTCTCGTCCCGGAACGTCTGCACATACCAGCCGCCTTCCGGATGCCGCTGCATGGAAAGCGTTTCGATAATCTCTTTTGCATGCATCAGAAATTGTCCTTGCGCTTGCGGATCTCGGCAAAGACCTCGTCGTTGCTGCGGCTTTCCATCAAAAGGTGGCGGCGGATCGCCGGATCGGCGGCGCGCAGGAACGGGTTCGTTTCCTTCTCCAATGCCAGCGTCGTCGGAATGGTGAACTTGCCTTCCGCCCTCAATGCCTCGATATCGGCGACGCGCGCCTTCAGCCGCTCATTGGCGGGATCGATGGTCAGCGCGAAGCGGGCGTTCGAGAGCGTATATTCGTGGCCGAAATAGACGGCCGTTTCGTCCGGCAGGACCGCAAGCTTCTGCAGGGAGGCCCACATATCCGTTGCCGGCCGTTCGAAGAGGCGACCGCAACCCAGCGCGAACAGCGTGTCGGCGGCAAAGAGCAGCTTGTCGTCGGCAAAATGATAGCAGACATGACCGGCGGTATGGCCGGGCGTTTCGATAACATTGACCGTATGGCCGGAAAACTCGAATGTATCGCCGTCGGCGACGGCGCGATCGAGGCCGGGAATGGCAACGGCCTCGTTGATCGGGCCGATGATCTCGCAGCCGAACTGCTCCTTCAGCGCCAGATTGCCCTCGACATGATCGGTGTGATGATGGGTCGTCAGGATATGGCTGATCGTCCAGCCGCGGCGTTCGGCCGCCTCCAGGATCGCATTCGTCTCCGGAGCGTCGATCGATGCCGTCAACCCGGTTTCGGGATCGTGGACCAAGACGCCGTAATTGTCGGAACGGCAGATAAATATCTCTAATTCCAATGGTTTCATGGTCAAAATCGTCCTCGTCTTTTCCGTTGGTACAGAATGTAAGTCGATCGGCCTTGAAGTCCAACGTTCGGCTGATAACATTTGTTTCGATGCATACCGATATCGTCGATCTCCGCCAGTTTTATCATTCCGAGCTCGGTCGCTTGGCGGAGCAGTCAATTGCCATGGCGCTTTCCTCCATCTGGGCGCGTATGCCGGAGGAGCGGCTTGTCGGCCTCGGCTATGCCGTCCCCTATCTCGATCGCTTCCGCGCCGATACCGAACGCACCTTCGCCTTCATGCCGGCCGGACAAGGGGCGGTGAACTGGCCGATGGGATCGGCATCGTCGACGGCGCTGATTTTCGATGAAGAGCTGCCATTGCCCGATAGTTCGATCGACCGTGTGCTGATGGTGCATTCGCTTGAATTCGCCGAAAGCCCGCGCGAGACCTTGAAGGAGCTTTGGCGGGTGCTGGCGCCGGGTGGGCGGCTCGTCATCGCCGTGCCGAACCGCCGTGGCGTCTGGGCGCGGATGGAGCACACGCCGTTCGGCTCCGGCCGGCCCTATTCGCGCGGGCAGCTGACATCGCTGCTGCGCGAAACCAATTTCACACCGGGTGCGACGGCCGAGGCGCTGTTCTTTCCGCCTTCGAAGCTGCGCACGGTGCTGCGGCTGCGCCGCGCTTTCGAGCGGATCGGCCGTACCCTTTGGCCCGCTTTCTCCGGCGTCATCATCGTCGAGGCGCAGAAGCGGCTCTACCAGGGGCTGCCGGTTGCCGTCCGCGCCTCGCGCCGCGTCTTCGTGCCGGTGCTGGCGCCGCGCGGCATACCGACGACGCGCGATGGCGTCTAATGCTTTCGGCCGAGCGCCGACACTCGACAAATTTATCAATCCGCTTTAATGCGACGGGGTGTCATAAACCGGAATTTTCCGGTCTTTCCCAAGGTCGATCCCATGAGCATGGAAATGAGCAAGCCCGTCCCGCGTCCCGGCATTCTCGATATCGCAGCCTATGTGCCGGGCAAGGAGCATGCGCCGGGCGTTGCGCGCGTGTTCAAGCTCTCCTCGAACGAGACGCCGCTTGGCGCCAGCCCCAAGGCCATCGAAGCCTTCCGTGGCGCTGCCGGCAATCTCGAGCGCTATCCGGATGGCCAGGCCAAGGAATTGCGCCAGGCGATCGCGGACGTGCATGGGCTGAATGTGGCCAATATCCTCTGCGGCGCCGGCTCGGATGAGCTGCTTGGCCTGCTCTGCCACACCTATCTCGGCACCGGTGACGAAGGCATCATCACCGAACACGGCTTCCTGGTCTACAAGATCCAGATCATGGCCGCCGGGGCGACGCCGGTTACGGTCAGGGAGAAGGATTGCACCGTCGATGTCGACGCGATCCTCGCGGCGGTCACGGAGAAGACCAAAATGGTCTTCATTGCCAACCCTGCCAATCCCACTGGAACATACGTGCCAGTCAGCGAGATCCGCCGCCTGCAGGCAAGCCTGCCCAAGCACGTCATTCTCATCCTTGACGCTGCCTATGCCGAATATGTCCGCCGCAACGATTACGAAGCCGGCCTTGAGCTCGTTTCGGCAAACCAGAATGTCGTCATGACGCGTACCTTCTCCAAGGTTTACGGCCTGGCAGCCCTTCGTATCGGCTGGATGTATGCCCCGGTCGATATCGTCGATGCGATCAACCGCGTACGTGCTCCGTTCAACCTGAACAGCGCGGCCATCGCCGCGGGTGCGGCCGCCATTCGCGATCAGGCTTTCACGGAAAGGGCCGTCGCGCATAACACGCTCTGGATCGGGAAAATGACGGCGGCGCTCGAAGCGCTGGGCCTCAAGGTAACGCCGTCGGTCGCGAATTTCGTGCTGATCCATTTCCCCGATAGCGATGGCAAGCGCGCTGCCGAGGCCGACGATTTCCTAACGAGCCGCGGCTATATCCTGCGTGCCGTCCGGGCCTATGGCTTCCCGAATTCGTTGCGCTTGAGCATCGGGACTGAAGAGGCCAATCTCGGCGTCATCGACACCCTGACCGAATTTATGGGACGCAAGGTATGAGCACGATCCAGTTCGACCGCATCGCGCTGATCGGTATCGGCCTGATCGGTTCTTCAATCGCCCATGATATCAAGCGGTTGGGCCTTGCCAAGGACGTGGTGATCTCGACACGCAGCGCCGAAACGCTGAAGCGCGCCGAGGAGCTGAAGCTCGGCGATCGCTATACGCCGTCCTCGGCCGAAGCAGTGAAAGGCGCCGATCTCGTTATCGTTTCCGTACCGGTCGGTGCCTCGGAGAGTGTCGCCAAGGAAATCGCCGCGCATCTGAAGCCGGGCGCCATCGTCACCGATGTTGGCTCGACCAAGGCCTCGGTCATCGCGCAGATGCAGCCGCATATGCCCTCCAACGTGCATTTCATCCCGGGCCACCCGCTGGCGGGAACGGAGAAATCCGGACCGGATGCGGGTTTCCCGGGGCTGTTCAAGGGACGCTGGTGCATCTTCACGCCGGTTCCCGGCACGGACGAAGCCGCAATCAAGACGCTTCGCGCCTTCTGGGAAACGCTGGGCTCTCGCGTCGACGAGATGGATCCGGAGCATCACGACAAGGTGCTGGCGATCGTCTCGCATCTGCCGCACCTCATCGCCTACAACATCGTCGGGACCGCCGATGATCTGGAGACGGTGACCGAATCGGAAGTCATCAAATATTCGGCTTCCGGTTTCCGCGACTTCACGCGCCTTGCCGCGTCCGATCCGACCATGTGGCGCGACGTCTGCCTGCACAATCGCGATGCCATCCTGGAGATGCTATCGCGCTTCTCGGAAGATCTCGCATCGCTGCAACGCGCCATCCGTTGGGGGGACGGCGACAAGATATTCGAACTTTTCACCCGCACGCGCGCCATTCGCCGCTCGATCGTCGAAGCCGGCCAGGATGTCGACGTGCCCGACTTCGGCCGTCACGCGCTGGATGCCAAGGAATAGCCGCTCTTCTGCCTTCTGACCTCGGAGAGAAGGTGGCCGAAAGGGCGGATGAGGGGCATTCGTGAGGGGTCTCCCTCATCCGGCCACTCTCGGCTTCGTTTCACTCTGCCGTTCGTGTCCACCTTCTCCCCGTTGGGGCGAAGATGTCAGGCCTCAGATCGGCGGGATCTTGCCGAGCGGGATGAAGCCGCTGAGCGAGAGGCGGCCGCGATCGGCGGTGAGATCGACGGAGACCTTGTCGGCGCCGTTGGCGAGGGCCTTCAGCATCTTCGTGGCCGTCTTGATGATGTTCTTGGCGGCGGGGAGCGCCGCGGTCAGGCTATCGCCCCAGGGCTCGATCTGATTGATCTCCAGCTTGAACTGGCCGGATAGAAATCCCTCATCATCGAAATTGAAGGGGCCGGAAAGCGTCATGATGCGGCCGTCGCCGATATCGATAACGGCCTGATGCAGCACGCCCGCGCTACCGCGAAGGCCCTCGCGGTCGCTGCCGTCGAGCAGGCCGGCCTTGCCTGACAGCGTCACGTTAGCGCTGGTCGATGCGGTCGGCAGGGTCTGCGGAAAATCCTTGATCACGGCATTGGCGTTTTCGACGCCGATGGCAAAATCCAGGTCGCTGCCGTTCTGGCTGGCATGCATCTCGGTATGGGCGGCGGTGACATTCACGCTCTGGCCGGTGAAGGACGAGACGATGCCCGCCTTCAGCCCATTGATGACGGTCTGGGTCTGCGCAACGCCGCGGCCCCTGGCGACGAGATTCGATTGCAGATCGGTCCATTCCGCCGATACGGTCAGGCCTGCGGTCGTGCGCAATTCGGCGGGAGATTTCAGGCTCCAGCTGACGTGATTGGGCTGGAAGACCGGCGCCGATGCGCTGAGTGTGTCGAAATTGGCGGAAACGCCGCGCGTCTGGTTGTCGACCGTCACGGTGTCGCAGGTTAGGCCGATGGAAAAGGGGAAGCCGTTGAAGGCCATGTTCTCGCATTTGCCGGCAACGCCGGCGCTATTCTGCTGGCCGAGCGCCTTCAGGACGTTGGTCCTGACGAAACTGGTCGCGTAATACCATCCACCTGTGTAGAGGCCGCCCAGGATCACCACGAGCCCCAGCAGGATGAGCCACAGACGTTTGCCTCGACCGGTCGTTACGCTCTGGCTTGACGCTGGCATGTTGTTCTCCAATGGTTGGACTGAAGCTTCACAGTGATTTGGCGTTGGATATGGACGAATTTTGGGTGTTTGGCTACGGATCCCTCATGTGGAATCCGGGCTTTGCTTATGACGAACGGGCCGAGGCCCTCATTTTCGGTTACCGTCGCTCACTCTGCGTCCGTTCCTGGGTCCATCGCGGCACAGAGGCCAGCCCCGGCCTGGTCCTCGGCCTCGATCGCGGCGGTTCCTGCCGCGGCATGGCCTTCCGTGTCCCGGCTTCCGATTGGGACGAGGTGCTGGCCTATCTGCGCGAGCGCGAACTCGTCACCAATGTCTATCTCGAAAAGACGTTGCCGATCCGGCTCGCCGATGGCCGGCGCGTCACCGCCGTCACCTATGTCGTCGACCGCGCGCACAGGCAATATGCCGGGGCATTGGATGCGGTGGAGGCGGCCCATGTGGTGGAAGCTGCCAGCGGGCGCTCCGGGCCGAACGATGCCTATGTCTTCAATACACTAACGCATCTGCGCGACATGGGCATCCGCGATCACTGGCTTGAACAGGTCGTCGGAGAAGTGGAACGGATGCGAAAGGCCTCCTAGCCAGCCCTCCTTCGTGAGCCATCGCAGGAGTTCAAACCGCCGCAGTCACCGGCTTCGCCTTGCCGAGTTCCGCCAGGCGCTGGGCCGCTGTTGGCGGAATGGGGAGATGCGGGTTTTCGGCGATCGTTTCGACCAGCAGTTCGTCGCTCGCCTTTTCGGTTTCTTCGATCAAACGCGCGAAGAAGGCATCCGGATCCAATCCGGGCTCGATCGGCGGCAGGATACGCACCTTGAAGTGGCCCGGATATTTGCGGAAGGTCCGGCGCGGCCAGAACAGGCCGGGATGCATGGCAACGGCGACGACGGGTATTCCAAGGTCGCGATACATGCGGGCGATGCCGTATTTGTAGAGGGGTTCGGCGCCCGGCGGGCGACGGGTTCCCTCGGGGTAGATGATGAGCTGGCGGCCAGTCGCGAGCTCTTCCCGGGTGCGCTTCAACACGTCGAACATCACCTTGCCGCGCGCGCTGCGATCCACCGGGATCATGCGCTGCTTCTTCGCATACCAGCCGAAGAGCGGAATCCATATCAGCTCGCGCTTCAGGATATAGACCGGATCGTCGAGATAGGGCAGCAGCGCGAAAGTATCCCAGAAGGACTGGTGCTTGGGGGCAAAGATGTAGCTGCCCTTCGGAATGTTCTCCAGGCCCTCGATCTCGAAGGTCGTGCCGACGATCTTTTCCATCAGCCATGTGCTCGATTGGGCCCATGCCTTGGGAATTGCATAGGCCGCCTTGCGCGGCATCAGGAAATAGATCGGCGTCAGCACGATCATGCGAATGATCAGATTGGCATAGAAGACGGTATTGAACAGGACCGAACGCAAGATAATCATCGAGGCTTTCCCAGCGCACCGGCTTGGCGCCGGCATTCGAAGGTCTGCCTACACGATTACGGCGTCAATAAAAAGTCGGTGCGTGGTTTCGCTTTGCCTCAGCCATCGTCATCGCTCGCTTGCCGTGAGCGCAAGCCGAGCGGTCGCCCGAGTCCGGTCAGATTGCGGGCGCCCGCGAGCAGCACCTTGGCATATTCCGAGATCATTGTGCGCAGCGCATTCGGATCCGTGAACCAGTTCTTGGTCTTGAGATCGGAGTTGACGACCGGATAGGCGATGAAATCGGTCGACGGATCGACATACTTCAGTTCCGCCAGGCTGCGGGGCATGTGGTAGTTGTTCGTCACCACGAGAACGCTCTTATAACCCCTGGCATGGATCCATTTTGCTGCTTCGCGCGCATTGCCTATGGTATCGAGGGCATCATAGCCGATGTCGACGCAGCAGTTGAACAGGTTGATGGAGCTCTGCGTCAGCTTGCGGATCTGTGACGGCGTCGTGGTCGGATGCGCCCCCGATATCAGCAGGCGGTTGCCTGCACCGGTGCGCAGCAACTCGACCGCCTGATCGATCCGCTGATAGCCACCGGTCAGCACGACGATGGCATCGGCCTTCGGATCCGGCGGCGGCTTCAGGGTGGTGATCGAATCGGCGAAATGCAGGAAGCCGCCGAAAACGATGGCGACGAGAAAAATGAAGGCGAAGCCGCCCCAGCGCAGGAGACGACGAAACAAGCTGCGCCGCACGGGCCTACCGCTGCGGGATTGCTCCTGCAACGGCTGCGAACTCACGGTCTTGCGAGTCGTCAGATCCATGCTCATGATTCGCTATTATACGCCAATTGCGGCAAGGAACGGGCTGGCGGACGGTAAAAAAACATCGCAAAACGTCAATTCTGGACAGTATCCGTCCTGCCGGGGTCGGAACGGATCAGATCGATTTCGTAGATCGTGCGCATGACGGTGAAACGCGCGGTCAGCGTCGTCAGCAAGGCGATGATGATCATGGTGGCCAGGATGCCGATATAGCCAAGCGCACCGACGGAGAACGTTCCGAAAAGCGCGGTCGCCTGATCGGTCTGCGGCGTGGCGATCGTGCGGCTCTGCAGAAGGCCGGCGATGGCGAAAAACAGGGCTGCGAGCCCGCTGCCGGCCGCAGACCCTTTGAGGCTGATCTTCAGGAAATGCTTCTGGAATTCGTTGGCGACGAAGGTGCTTTCGGCGCCAACGAAATGTAGTACTTCGACGATGTGGCGATTGCCCGACAGCGCGCCACGCGTGGCGAAGACCACCGTCAGCACCATGGCGGTGAAGACCAGCAGCAGCACGCCAGTACCGATGAGAACCGTCGTATGCGCCATGGAGACCAGCCGATCGACCCAGGTGCGATGGTCGTCCAGCGACGCCTGCGGGATCTGCGCCTTGAGCAGGCTGCGCATCGCCTCGAAGTCAGGCGGATGCGTCTCGTCGATGGTGATGATGACGAGGCGCGGAACGGGCAGTTCCTTGATGTCGAGACCGGCGCCCAGCCATGGCTCGAGCAGGCGTGCCGTCGCCGCCTCGTCGACGATCTGGCCGGACTTGGTGCCGACGAAGCTCAACGCGATATCGCGGGCACTTGCCAGCGTCTTTTCCATGTCGAGATTGTCGTCCGGCTTGATCTGGATGGTGATCTCGCGGGAAATTTGGCTTTCCCAGCTTGCCGCCGTCGAGCGCACCATGCTGACGGCGCCGAGCGTCAGGCAGGCGAGAAAGGCCATGATGGCGATGACGACGATCAGCGCATTGCCTTGAATATTGGAGGATGGCACGATCGGCCCGGTCGGGCGCACGCGCATCTCCGGGCGCCTGCGTTCTACAGGCGGTGTACCGGCCGCTTGCCGCGCTTGTTGAGCGCCGGTGCCTTGGGCTTTTCTGCGGGGGGCGGGCTCAGTCATAGATATCGAGATGCCCCCCCGATAGGATCATGCGCCTGGCCTCGATCTGATCCATTAGAGCGAGATCGTGCGTGGCAATGACGACGGCGGTGCCGAGGCGGTTGAGTTCCAGAAAGAGATTGAGCAGGCGGCGCGCCATCGGCGGGTCGACATTGCCGGTGGGTTCGTCGGCGAGCAGGATTTCCGGGCGGTCGATCAGGGCGCGCGCGATCGCCGCGCGCTGCTTCTCGCCACCCGACAGAACGGGTGGCAGCACATTGATGCGCTCGCCCAGGCCCACCCATTTCAGCAGCTCCAATACGTCGGTGCGATAGGAGCTTTCATCCTTGCCGCGTACGCGCAGCGGTAGGGCGACATTTTCGTAGGTTGTGAGATGTTCCAGCAACCGGAAATCCTGAAAGACGATGCCGACGCGACGGCGCAGCAGCGGCAATTCATTGCGCGGGATCGAGGAAATCTCCCGGTCGAACATGCGGATCAGGCCACGCGTCGGCTGCAGCGACATGAAGAGCAGACGCAGCAGGGTCGTCTTGCCGGCACCGGAAGGGCCGGTCAGGAACTGGAACGATTTCCTCGGTATGTCGAAGCTCAGGTCACGGAGGATTTCCGGGCCCATGCCGTAGCGCAAACCGACGTTCTCAAAGTGAATCAACGGGCAGTCCAGTCTTCCGCAGGGTTCAATCAGGCGACTTGTTAACCAACGGCGTTAACAGCCGGTAAACTTTTCTGGAAAGGCGCCCTATTCATGGCGATCTTTGCGAAACATTAACCATTAAAATTTACGACTGGGCAGGATTCGTTTCAATGCCCAGATTGGCAATGGGCGTCGAAACCATGTGGATCACCGCAAAGGGAGGTCATCATGGGCGCTTTTCGCCACCGTCAACAGCAGGCGGGAATGGTTTACGACCTCATTCCGCCCGAACGCGGATCGGGATCCGGCCAGGCGCATCGCTTCATGCCGAAGCCCGATATCGTCGATGCCGAATTCGTGACCGTCTCCGGCGCGCGCGGCAGAACCGCGTCTGTCGTCAACATGCGCTATGGCGGCCACCCGCAATCTCGGCCGCTGCCTGCGACGCGCAAGAATGCTCTCTCGCGCATCCTATCCGTCCTGCGCGGTGCGGAGGAGTTCCTGCAGCAGGCATCGCGGCGCAGTTTCGTGGCGCTGATCGTCTCCCTCGCCATATTGATCT
The DNA here is from genome assembly GCF_056755475.1 of Rhizobium sp. KNZ2-6A. Classification (NCBI taxonomy): domain Bacteria; kingdom Pseudomonadati; phylum Pseudomonadota; class Alphaproteobacteria; order Hyphomicrobiales; family Rhizobiaceae; genus Rhizobium; species Rhizobium sp. KNZ2-6A. The sequence goes on from NZ_JBNDIC010000019.1 coordinate 61,783, forward strand.
TCGGCCTTTCAGGCGGCTTTTCCGGCCTGTCCGGCGCGCCGGCCGAGGTGACGGCCGCACCGCTTCAATTCTCGCACGTGACGCTGACGCCGCGTGACGAGAACGGACTACAGGTGCTGAAATTGAACGGCATCATCGAAAATGCCAGCGGTGCCACGCTCTCGGTTCCCCAGGTGCGGGCCGATCTCTTCGCCGGCGGTCAGCTGGTCAGAAGCATCGTCGTGGATACGCCGGTCGATCGTCTCGGGCCGCATGAAAGCCACGGATTTTCGACGCGATTGCAGCATCCCGGTGGAAAAACGCCTGAAGTTCGGCTTTCCTTCATGCCTTAGGGGGTGTGTCCAAGCCGCTGATTGTGCTACGGGCTACTGCATAGTTCCTTAAATCGATTCCGATTTAAGGATAAAATTATGCAGCAGATTTAAAGTGCTACAGCGACCTTTGCGCGTCATATATGACGCGCGGCGCTGTAGAGCTTGATCGGCGGCCAAGGGCCGCGCAGCCATGGAGCATGCCAAGCAATGCCTGTCGTACGCGGGAAGAACATCGAGCCGCTTTTCACTGCTGAGCAGATTGCCGAGCGCAATCACGCCATGGCGCAGGAAATCGCCAGCGGGCCGACGAAAGATCTCCTCGTCATCGCCATCCTCAAAGGCTCGTTCATTTTCGCGGCGGACCTGTTGCGTGCGCTGCACGATACGGGACTGGCACCGGAGGTGGAATTCATCACCCTTTCGAGCTACGGCGCCGGCACGGTTTCCCAAGGTGTGCGCATCGTCAAGGACATCGACAGCGACGTTAAGGATCGTGACGTCCTGCTGATCGACGATATTCTGGAATCGGGCCGCACCTTGCGTTTTGCCAAGGAGCTGCTCTACGAGCGCGGCGCGCGCAATGTCACGCTTGCTGTCCTGCTCGACAAGAGCGTCAAGCGGCAGGAAGAGCTGGAGGCCGACTATGTCGGCTTCGAGTGCCCCGATTATTTCGTCGTCGGCTACGGCATGGATGTCGCCTACGCTTTCCGCGAATTGCCTTTCGTCGGCGTCGTCACGGGCGACGCCGAGGCCTGATTCTCAGTTAATACGGGCGGCGTGCCCGCCTGTCCCATTCTGCTCCAGCGATGACGACTCATTAACCACGGAGCCGATCGCCTATCCGTCGTTTACCTATCGCAAACGGAATTCTGGTGATTTCGGTCGCGGAACATGACGGACCACGGAGCATAGACCATGGCAAAAATTCTGATCACGGAAGACGAGGACTCGCTTCGCACCTTCGTCGCTCGCGCGCTGCGCCTGGACGGTCACGAGACCGAGGAGGCGGCTGACGGTGCGGAAGGTTTGGAGAAACTGAAGCAGGGCGGCTACGACCTGCTTCTCTCGGATATCCGCATGCCTGTCATGGACGGCATCGAGCTTGCGCATCAGGCGCATTCGACCTGCCCGGGCATGAAGATCCTGCTGATGACCGGCTATGCGGAGCAGCGCGAGCGCGCCGACGACCTCATGGAAAAGATCGTCGACGTCGTTGCCAAGCCCTTCGCGCTGCCCGATATCCGCAAGGCGGTTGCGCGGGCGCTGGCTGCCTGAAGATCATCGCTGGTCAGCACGATTGTTTTCGTGCTGGCACCATTCTGGTCATCTGCGGGTAGGTCCGAAGCGGCCTTATTGGGCCAGATTCAGCAAACGCTCCAGATAGCGCCGTTCCTCGGTAAATGTGGGATTGTTACTTAGCCGTTCGCGAATGGCGTCGAGAATTTGGCGCGCGCGCTGCGCTTCAATGACCTTCGGCACCATGTTGTCATCAGGATTATCCGAGAAGCCGCCATCGTTGCGCGACCGGCCGAGCGGATCGCGGCCGTTCTGACCGCCCTGGCCCATTTGTCCAGGCATTTGCCCCTGCCCCTGCCCCTGACCCTGGCCTTGTCCCTGCTGCATTTGCGCCATGAGCTGATTCATCATCTCGCGCGTTCCCTTGCGCAAGGCATCCAGTGCGCGCCCCTGGCCCTGCACGGCGCCTTCGCCATTGCCTTCAGAGAGCTGGCCTGAGGCGCCCTTCATCTCCTGCTGCGCCTTGCCGTAATTCTGGTTCGGCTTCATGCCCAGCGAGCCCAGGTCTTTCTGCAGCTCGCCGAGCTGCTTGCCGAGATCGTCCTGCTGTTTGCGCAATTCTTTCAGGGCGTCGCGCAGCTGATCGGCCGTCATATTATCGGTCGGGTCCTTGCCCTTTTGTCCCTGTTGATTTTGGCCCTGCTGGTTCTGGCCCTGCTGGTTCTGGCCTTGCTGTCGATCCTGCTGGCCCTGGTTGCGCTGACCCATATCCGGGCGCATCCGATCGTTGAGGTCGGGCAGCGGCTGGTCCATCAGGCCGTCGCCATCCTCGTTGGGATCGCCGCGCTGCATGCGGTCGCGCATGGCCTGATCGAACTTGAAGGTCTGATCCATCAGCTTCTGCTGATCGCGCATGATGCGGCCGAGCTTGTCCATCTGCTCGCGCATCTTGTCGTTGGCTTCGCCTTGCTGTTGCTGTTGGCCGCGCTGCGGTCGCCCGGCCTGAAGGCTGTTCATCAGCTGCTGCAGCTCCGAGAGCATCTGCTGCGCGGCCTGGCGATTACCGGAGCGGGCCAGATTCTCGATCTGATCCATCATGCGCTGCAGGTCCTGCTGGCGCAGGATATTGGCGGACCGCTGATTGGGTTGGGCCGGCATGTTGCGCATGCGCTCGGCCAGCTCCTTCATATAGGCATCCATTGCCTTCCGAAGCTCGTCGGTCAGCTTCTTGATCTCGGCGTCGGAGGCATTGCGCTGCAAGGCATCGGAAAGCTTCTGCTGGGCATCCCGCAGGGCCTTTTCCGCATCCGTCAGCTGCGCATCCTCCATGCCGAGCGCGATCTGCCAGAGATAGTCGGCCGCATCCTTCAATGACGCTTCGCCGCTTGCGAGTTTCATGCGCGTCAAGGCGGATCTGATCGCGAGATAGTTGCCGAGATCCGGAATGGCCTCTTCAGGCCGGATGGTCAGCGATTTGTTGAGCTCGATCGCCTCCGGCATCTTGCGGGTATCGAGCGCGAAGACCTGACGCTCTTCCGCCACTGCCGCGGCAAGCGGCTGGCTGAAATTGCGCGACGGCAGCACCATCTCGTAGGGTGGGCTGCGGCCGGTCTGGCCCGCACCGTCCTTGGCAACCAAAGTGATGCGGACGCGCTTGCCGGCAAGCGGATCCTGCGTCAGATCATGGCTTGCCAGAGCCTTGCCGTTGCGGCGGTCGCGACGCGGCATCTCCAGCTTGTATTCGGGCAGGCCGTAAAGAGGAGTTGCCGCGGGATCGGATTCGACCGGCACGATCTCCGCATGCGCTTCCTCGACGCCGTAATCGTCCTTGACCCTGAAGCCGAGTTCCAATGCGCCACTGGTCGTTGCGTGCGGGATGCCGTCAAAGGTGATTTCCGGTGGCTTGTCGACCACGACATTGAAGGACCAGGACTTGCCGTTTACGGTCAGTTCGCCGTCTTTTTCAAGCTTTAGGACGTGGGTGCGGGCAATCATCCCATCCGCAACGGGTGCGTTGGCCGCGGCGGGCATATTGGCATTGCCGTTTGCCGCAGGCTGCGCCGCCGGGATTGCCGGCGGTTTGGCGTCCGCCGGGGCTTGCTTGCCGGCATCGGCGGGTTGTTCGGGAATTTCGACGCCCTTGTCGCTGCCTGATGCCTGGAACAACACCTTTTCATCCGCCGCCGCGCCCGTCACGCGCACCGTGAGCTCGGAGAATTGCGGCACGTTGAGGCTGTTGCCGGCATTGGCGACATTGCCGGTCAGATAGACAGGCGCTTCGCCGGTATAATAGGGCGGGGTAACCCAGGCATCGACGCGAAGATCCGGATTGGTCGATGTGGAAGGAGATGCCGTGAAGGCGTCGCTCAGCGAGCCGCCGCTATTGGACATGGAAAAGCTGAAGGCCGTCACCAGCAGCAATGCCGGGATGGCGCGCAATGCAAAGCGGTCGTAGCGAGCGATATCCGGTCTGGGCAGGCCGGCATCCAATGCGGCGATGCGCTCGGCCATGCGGGTCTGGTGCTCGCGCCAGAGCGCGCGGGCAAAGGGCGTGTCGAGCGCCGGCTCATCCTCCTGCACCGTGACGGGTTGGTGGGCAAGGCCGTTTCGCTCTTCCAGCAGGCGGTCGGCTTCGGTGGTATTCGGCCAGCGCAGGCGCCGCAGCGGATGGAGCGAGATGACGAAGCCGATGGCAAAGACGGCAAGCATCAGGAAGCGGAGACTATCCGGCGCAATGCGAAAAATGCCGAACCAGGCAGCGGACAGGAACAGGGCCAAAATGGATGCTGGCAGCAGGAGCCGCGGCAGCAGTTGCTCCGAGACCAGCACGATCCGAGCAAAGAGACGCTTGACCGCAACCATGCGCGCCAGCGCCGGACGGGTGGCGAAAGCGCCCTTCTTAGGGTTGCTGGGACTGGTCATCGGTCCGGTCTTCTCCCGATCTGACGTTGATGGCCAGAGCATGATGCCGAAAAGTGTGAGCGGTTTTCGGACGACATCATGCTCTACTTGTTTGATTCTAGAGCGGATTCAGATTTTAGGTCGAACAGACCTAAATCATCCGGCTCTAGTAGCCCTTTGGCGATGGCGCGGCGTCCCGCACGCCCTCGCGCGGCGCCCGGCGAGACGCCAATCAATAAAAGATAACATTCTTTGTGGCGAAGACGAGGGCAACGGGCGTGAAAGGCTGTTTTTTCATCGGACTTCGCTGAAACGTGATCGATCGAGCAGGGCGGGTATTTGGATTGTCCTGCCCGAAATTCACGAAGCGAAACCGATTATCCCTCGAGCCAGGCCGGGATCGAATCCAGGCCGATCAGCTCCTCATGGGTCCCGCGCGGGCGGATGACATGGAATTCATTGCCCTTGACCAGCACTTCCGGAACCAGAAGCCGGCTGTTGTAGGTGCCGGCCTGGACGGCGCCATAGGCACCGGCGGAACCGATGGCGAGGAGATCGCCGGGTTCGGGCAGCGCCATGTCGCGGTCGAGTGCCAGATAATCACCCGTTTCGCAGACCGGGCCGACGACATCGGCCTTGATGCGCGGGGTATCGGCGGCGGCGATCGAAACCGGCCGGATCTCGTGATAGGCCTCGTAGAGCGTCGGGCGGATCAGGTCGTTCATCGCGCCGTCGACAATGACGAAGCTCTTGCTGCCGCCATCCTTCACATAGATGACCTCCGTCACCAGGATGCCGGCATTGCCGACGATCAGGCGGCCGGGTTCGGTGACGATCCTGCAGTTGAGGCCGCGCAGCTGGTTCTTGACGATCTGCGCGTAAGCGTCGGGCAGGGGCGGCGGATTGTTGTCGTCGCGGTAGGGAATGCCGAGGCCGCCGCCGATGTCGACGTGGTGGATATCGTGACCGTCGCCGCGCAGCGTCTCTACGAGATCGCGCAGAAGCTTGAAGGCGTCATCGAAGGGTTGCAGCTCGGTGATCTGGCTGCCGATATGCATGTCGATGCCGGTGGCATCGATACCAGGCAGGCTGGCGGCGCGGTCATAGACGGCACGGGCGCGCTCCCAGGAAATGCCGAACTTGTTTTCCTTCTTGCCGGTCGAAATCTTCGCATGCGTGCGGGCATCGACATCCGGGTTGATGCGGAAGGAGACAGGCGCCACCTTGCCGGCGCGGACGGCGCGCTGGTTCAGCACTTCCAGCTCCGGCTCGGATTCGACATTGAAGCAGTAGATGCCGGCTTCGAGTGCGACATCCATTTCCTGCGCCGTCTTGCCGACACCGGAGAACATGATGCGGCTTGCCGGAATGCCCGCGGCCAGCGCGCGGCGCAGCTCGCCGACGGAGACGACGTCGACACCGGCGCCGAGCCGGCCGAGTGTCTTCAGCACCGCCTGGTTGGAATTGGCCTTCACGGCGTAGCACACCATGGCATCGACATCGCCGAAGGCTTCCGCGAAGACACGATAATGGCGCTCCAGCGTTGCCGTCGAATAGATGTAGAAGGGCGTGCCGACCGCCTTGGCGATCTCGGGAACCGGAACATCCTCGGCGTAGAGGATGCCGTCGCGATACTGAAAATGGTTCACGGTCGCTGCCTAATCAGAGAAGCGGATCGAGGAGGAACTTCTTGTCGTCGGTGCCCGGCTCCTTCGTCGGCTTGGAGACGTCACCGCCTTTGGTCGCATGGGCACTCGGAGGATCGAGAGGGCCTTTGCGGCCACATCCGACGACGGCAAGGCCGACGACCGAAAGCACGACGGTCAGGCGGATGATGTGCGGCATGTTGATCTGCATCGAAATCCTCTTGGGCGACTAGAGCATGATGCCGAAAAGTGTGAGCGGTTTTCGGAGGACATCATGCTCTACTTCTTTGGTTCTAGAGCCGGATGATTTTAGATCGTTTCGACCTAAAATCATCTGGCTCTTCTAGCGCGAAAGTCACCCTTCTTAGCGAAGTTTCCCGCGTTTGTGCACCCTGATTGTTTGGGTGCGTTTTCGTCAGTCTTTTCAGTTGCGAGCGCGCCAGAAGGCGATCTGCTTGCGCACTTCCGAGGGGGCTGTGCCGCCAAAGCTTTTGCGGCTGGCAACCGAGGCCTCGACCGTCAGAACGTCGAAGATCTTGTCGGTGATATCGGGGTGGATCGCCTGCAGGTCTGCGAGCGACAATTCCGCCAGCTCGCAGGACTTGCTTTCGGCAAGCGCCACGGCGCGTCCCGTCACGTGATGGGCGTCGCGGAAGGGCAGGCCCGCTTCGCGCACCAGCCAGTCGGCAAGGTCGGTGGCGGTGGAGTAGCCGGAGCCGGCGGCTGCCTTCATGCGGGCGGTGTTGATCGTCATGTCGCGCATCATGCCGGTCATGGCGGCAATCGCCAGCTCAAGGCTTTCGGCGGCGTCGAATACCTGTTCCTTGTCTTCCTGCATGTCCTTGGAATAGGCGAGCGGCAGGCCCTTCATGATCGTCAGCAGCGCCACCAGCGAGCCATTGATGCGGCCGGTCTTGGCGCGCACGAGCTCGGCCGCATCCGGGTTCTTCTTCTGCGGCATGATGGAGGAGCCGGTGGAGAAGGCGTCGGAGAGGCGCACGAAACCGAATTGCGGCGTCGACCAGATGACGATCTCCTCGGCCAGCCGCGATAGATGCATGCCGGCGATGGCGGCGATCGACAGGAATTCGAGGGCGAAATCACGGTCGGAGACGGTGTCGATCGAATTGCGGGTCGGTTCGCGGAAACCGAGCGCCTTGGCCGTCATGTGACGATCGATCGGGAAGCCGGTGCCGGCGAGCGCTGCGGCGCCGATCGGCGATTCGTCCATGTGCTCGATGGCGTGGCGCACGCGCGAGCGGTCGCGGCCGAACATCTCGACATAGGCCATGCAATGATGACCGAAGGTGACGGGCTGCGCCGTCTGCAGATGCGTGAAGCCCGGCATGACGCTGTCGGCGTGTTCCTCGGCGCGGTCGAGGAAGGCCGCGATCAGCTCGGTCAGCGCCTGCTCGCACTTCTGCAGTTCTTCCTTCACCCAGAGGCGGAAATCGAGCGCCACCTGGTCGTTGCGCGAACGAGCGGTGTGCAGGCGGCCGGCGGCCGGGCCGATCAGGGTCGCGAGCCGCGCCTCGACGTTCATATGAATGTCTTCGAGGCGGCGGGAGAACTCGAAATTGCCGCTCTCGATCTCTGACAGGATCGTGTTCAGGCCGTGAACGATCTTGTCTTTATCCTCGGTTGAAATGATGCCTTGATTGGCGAGCATGCTCGCATGCGCGATTGAGCCGCGGATATCCTGAGCAAAGAGCTTCTTGTCGAAACCGATCGAGGCATTTATCTCCTCCATGATCGCCGCGGGGCCGGAAGCGAAACGCCCGCCCCACATCTGGTTGGAGGATTTGGTGTCCGTGCCGTCAGTCATGAGATGCCCACCTGGAGAATGTAATGACAGCAAAGAAGCCGTTCGGTCTGCCGTCCATGAAACTCGTTCTGCTCGCCGCCGTCGCTGGGGTCATTGCCGGTGCGGCAGCGGTATACGTGAAGGAGGCGGGGTATGGCAATGGTATTGGTGAAACAGCTTCGGCCGATCAATGCGGATCGGCCAGGGATCGTGCCGCTGCCCTGACGCCCTTCACCAAGGGCCAGGTCGCCGCCATGAGCGTGCCACCGGCTCCGATCTCGCTGAAGGACGTCTCCTTCAAGGGTGCCGAAGGGCAGCCGCTGTCGATCGGCAGTTTTGCCGGCAAGACGGTGCTGCTGAACATCTGGGCGACCTGGTGCGTGCCGTGCCGCGAGGAAATGCCGGCACTCAACGCGCTCGAGAAGAGCACCGGCAATAACAAGTTCGAGGTGGTCGCCATTAACATCGACACGGGCGACGATGAAAAAACGAAAGCTTTCCGCACCGAATATGCGATCGACAAGCTCGGCTACTACCGCGACAACACCATGGGCGTGTTCAACGTATTGAAGAAGCAGGGCCTTGCCTTTGGTTTGCCGGTGACCTTGTTGATTGACGACAAGGGCTGCCTGCTGTCGGCCATGAACGGACCGGCGGCTTGGGACAGCGAGGATGCGAAGGCGCTGGTGAAGGCTGCTGCAGGGATTTGAGCGGTTTGGGTGTTCCATCACCCGCCTCGCCCTTCGAGGGTCGCTAGCGCTCCCACCTCAGGGTGAGGCTAATCTATTGTGCCGCTTGGATTTCTACCATTTCCAAATGTATTTGTTTGGTTGACGCGCGGGGGTGTTCCGCCCTCATGGTGAGATGCCGTGGCGCTAAAGCGTAGCGGCGGCGGCAGGGCCTCGAACCACGAGGGTTGGCCCCGAGGCTGCCGAAAGGTTTATCGCGTCGGAACCGGTGTTTCGCCACGGTAGTCGTAGAAGCCTCGGCCGGATTTGCGGCCGAGCCAGCCGGCTTCGACATATTTCACCAGCAACGGGCAGGGACGGTACTTGGAGTCGGCAAGCCCGTCATGCAACACCTGCATGATCGACAGGCAGGTGTCGAGGCCGATGAAATCGGCGAGCTGCAGCGGGCCCATCGGATGGTTGGCGCCGAGCCGCATGGCGGTGTCGATGGCATCGACGGTGCCCACGCCTTCATAGAGCGTATAGATCGCCTCGTTGATCATCGGCAGCAGGATGCGGTTGACGATGAAAGCAGGGAAGTCCTCGGCGACGGTGATCGTCTTTTCCAGCGAGGTGACGTAATCCCTGGCGGTGGAGAAGGTCGATTCGTCGGTCGCGATGCCGCGCACCAGCTCCACTAGCTTCATCACCGGAACCGGGTTCATGAAGTGAATGCCCATGAAGCGTTCGGGACGGTCGGTGGCGGAAGCAAGGCGGGTGATCGAGAGCGACGACGTATTGGTGGCCAGCAGCGCCTCCGGCTTCAGCACCGGACACACCTGCGCATAGATCTTGCGCTTGACGCTTTCGTCTTCGGTCGCCGCCTCGATGGCGAGATCGACCTGGGCGAGATCGTTGAGATCGGCAGAGCCGGTGATGCGCGCAAGAGCCGACTTGCGCTCCTCGTCGGTCGTCTTGCCGGAGGCGACCTGGCGGGCAAGGTTGCCGTTGATGGTGGCAAGTCCGCTTTCGATGCGATCCTGCGCCAGATCGTAGATATGGACTTTATAGCCGGCCATGGCGGATACGTGGGCGATGCCGCAGCCCATCTGGCCGGCGCCGATAATACCGATCGTCTTCAGCGAACTCATTGCCAACTCCCCGGCGGCGCGCTCTTGGCGGTGCGCTATGCTCTTAACCACAAATTTGCCGGGCCATTACTAGCCCGGCAAAGATTGATAGACCTATAAGAGACGATTTTCCAGTCTCTCGCAACTGCGAGAAAGTCGATCGGCGCGATCACAGCGCCTTTTGCAGTTCCGGCAGCGCTTCGAAGAGGTCAGCGACGAGGCCGTAGTCGGCGATCTGGAAGATCGGGGCTTCCTCGTCCTTGTTGATGGCGACGATGACCTTCGAGTCCTTCATGCCGGCCAGATGCTGGATGGCGCCGGAGATGCCGCAGGCGATATAGAGCTGCGGTGCGACCACCTTGCCGGTCTGCCCCACCTGCCAGTCGTTCGGCGCATAGCCGGCATCGACGGCAGCGCGCGATGCGCCGACGGCGGCGCCGAGCTTGTCGGCGACCGGAAGGATGACCTCGCGGAACTTCTCCGCCGAGCCGAGGGCGCGGCCACCCGAGATGATGATCTTGGCCGATGTCAGCTCCGGACGGTCCGAGGACGACAGCGCGTCGCCGACGAAGGAGGACAGCGCCGGATCGGCAGCCGCCGAGATCGTCTCGATCGCAGCCGAACCGCCTTCAGAGGCGGAGGCAAACGAGGCGGTGCGCACGGTGATGACTTTCTTCGCGTCGGTCGACTGCACCGTCTGGATGGCATTGCCGGCATAGATCGGCCGCTTGAAGGTGTCGGCGGAAACGACTTCGATGATTTCCGAGACCTGGGCGACATCGAGCAGAGCTGCCACGCGCGGCAGCACGTTCTTGCCGACCGAGGTGGCAGCACCGATGATGGTATCGTAGGAACCGGCAAGCGAAACGATCAGCGCTGCCAGCGGTTCTGCGAGATTGTTGGCAAGGCTCGCATCCTCGGCAACCAGCACCTTGGAAACGCCGGAAAGCTTGGCGGCCTCGCCGGCAGCAGCCTGGGCGCCCGCACCGGCAACGAGCACATGGATATCGCCACCGATCTTGGAAGCGGCCGTCAGTGCCTTGGCGGTCTGGTCGGAAAGGTGGGCATTGTCGTGATCAGCCAGAAGAAGAATGGCCATGGGTATTATCCTTTCCTATCCTAGAGCACGCCGGCTTCGGTCTTGAGCTTTTCGACCAGCTCGGCGACCGATTTGACCTTGACGCCGGCCTTGCGGCCCGACGGCTCTTCCGTCTTCAGCACCTTCAGACGCGGCTCGGTCGACACGCCGAAATCGGCAGGCGACTTCTTGTCGAGCGGCTTCTTCTTGGCCTTCATGATATTCGGCAGCGAGGCATAGCGCGGCTCGTTGAGGCGCAAGTCGGTCGTCACGACGGCCGGAAGCTTGACCTCGATCGTCTGCAGGCCGCCATCGACTTCGCGGGTGACCTGTGCTTTGCCGTCGCCAATCTCGATCTTCGAGGCGAAGGTCGCCTGGGCAGTTCCGAGTAGGGCTGCCAGCATCTGGCCGGTCTGGTTCGAATCGTCGTCGATCGCCTGCTTGCCGACAATGATCAGGCCAGGCTGTTCGGCGTCAGCGACACCTTTCAGGATCTTGGCGACGGCAAGCGGCTCGACCGCATCGTCGGTTTCGACCAGGATGGCGCGATCCGCACCCATGGCGAGCGCCGTGCGCAGAGTCTCCTCGGCCTTGGCCGGCCCGATCGAGACGACCACCACTTCCTCAGCCTTGCCGGCTTCCTTCAGCCGCAGCGCCTCTTCGACCGAGATCTCGTCGAACGGGTTCATCGACATCTTCACGTTGGCAAGCTCGACGCCAGAACCATCCGGCTTCACACGGATCTTTACGTTGTAGTCAACGACCCGCTTAACGGGAACGAGAATCTTCATGGAATCCTTCCTTCAACATGACCGCCCGAGAACATGCGCTGTTTAGCGCCATTCCATTTGTCGAATGGCGACATGGATACGCGTTTTTCCCCCAATTACAACGCTTCCAGGCCGCCCGAGAGACGAAATGCTTGAAAGGCATAAATAACGTTTACGTCAACGTCAATACGCATGCCCCTCGTGGATGATTTGCGCCGCTACCGATTCTTGCCGGGAACCCAGAGCACGTCGGCGCGGCCGCGATCATTGGCATGCCGCGCGGCGACGAAGAGAAAATCGGAAAGGCGGTTGATATATTTCAGCGCTGTCGGGCTGACGCGTTCGCCTTGCTCACGCGACAGCGCCACCATGAGGCGTTCCGCCCGCCGGGCAATGGTGCGGGCAAGGTGCAGATGGGCGGAAGCCGGGCTGCCGGCCGGGAGAACAAAGGACCTCAGCGGCTCGAGATCGGCATTCAGCAGATCGATATCGTGCTCGATGCGTTCGACCTGGTGGTCGACGATGCGCAGCGGCTCATAGGCGGGCGGTTCGTCCGTTTCGGGCGTGGAAAGATCGGCGCCGAGATCGAAGAGATCGTTCTGTATCCGCATCAGCATGGCATCGAGATCGGGCAGCTCAATGGTATGCAGCCTGGCGACGCCGATGGCGGAATTGGCTTCGTCGACGGTGCCGTAGCTTTCGACGCGCAGATCGTGCTTCAGCCGCCTCGGGCCGGCGACGAGGCCCGTGGTGCCGTCATCGCCGGTCTTGGTGTAGATCTTGTTGAGCTTGACCATCGTGTTCCCGTGGTTAGAGCCTTTCGCTTTTCTTCGAATCGCGAAACGCTCTATCCCTTTGTTTACGCAATTCCGGACGGAAAACCGCTGCGCACTTTTCCTGGAATTGCTCTAAGCCGGGCGGCCGCCGCCCGTCAGCCAGAGCGTCAGCATGATCAGAATGACCGCGACTGCCTGCAGCAGGACACGCAGCTGCATCAGCCGGTTCGAAAGGTTCGGATTGTCGCCTTTCATCATGTTCAGCAGGCCGCGAATGAGAACGATCGCGACAAGTCCCATGACAATGATGGCGGCAACATAAGTAACTGTAGACATGGCTCCTCCATCCTTGTCTTCAGGGTGGCTCAGCATTCCGCAGAAGCTTCAAGTCACCCAATGTCGTCATTTTGAGTAATCTCAAGCGGAAAAGCCGCTTTGCGCCTTTCCTGGGATTGCTCTAGTCCAGCCGGCGCATCAGACGATAGAAAAGGTTAGCCGGCAATAGCCTTTTCAAAACGACGCCCTGCTTTGCGGGCGTCGTTACCAGATAATGTGGGCGCGGGTTGCTCACATTCAAAGCCAATTTTAGCACATCATAGACCGCTTCGGGCCCCAATTTATGCTTGTTGATCGGGCCGGAGCCATCCAACCGCCTCAGCTGCCTGCGGTATTCCACCGCATGGGCGGACCCCTCGAGGTCGATATGCTCGCGGATCTTGGCGAGCGCATTGGCGGTAAAGCGCGTCGCGATCGGGCCGGGCTCTATGAGGCTTACATGGATGCCGCTGTCCTGCAGTTCCATCCTGAGCGTGATCGTCAGCCCTTCGAGCGCGAATTTCGAGGCGGTGTAGGCGCCGCGGAAGCGGTAGGGAACCAGCCCGAGAATGGACGAGCAATTGACGATGCGGCCATGGCCCTGGCTGCGCATCAGCGGCAGGATCTGGCGCGTCAGCTCATGCCAGCCGAAGAAGTTCGTTTCGAACTGTTCGCGCAGCACATCGGTCGTGAGGTCCTCGACCGCACCCGGCTGGCCATAGGCGCCATTGTTGAAGAGGGCGTCGATGCGGTCGCCCGTGCGCTCGCGCACGGTGGCAACTGCAGCGGAAATCGTCTCGGGGCGAGTGTAGTCAAGAAGCAGCGCTTCGATGCCGTCGGCCGTGAGCGGCGCGAGATCGGCTTCGTTGCGCACCGTCGCGAAAACGCGCCATCCGTCGTCGCGCAAGGCCCGGGCGCAATGAGCGCCGATCCCGGAGGAGCAACCAGTCAGCAGGATGATGCGTTGTTCCGGCATGGAAGATGATTCCTGTACAAACCGGAACTCGTTTCCCATATTCAGGAACCCGATACAACCGACAACCGGCGGATGAATGCCGACGTCAAGCGGAGATGGAATGCCGACAGCGCTGCGGACGATTTACAAGGTGATCTACGACGCGGTGTTCCATTTCGTCGAGGATGACGGGTTCGCCATGGCAAGCCATGTTGCGCTTTCGACGCTGCTGGCGGTCTTCCCCTTCCTGATCTTCGGCACGGCGCTGGCAAGCTTTCTCGGGGCCAGCCAGTTCTCGTCGACGGCGGTGCATCTGATCTTCGATACCTGGCCGGAAGCGATCGCCAAGCCGCTCGCCGATCAGGTGGTGCAGGTGCTGACGATCCCGCGCGGCGGCCTTTTGACGATTTCGGTGCTTGCCGCCGCCTACTTCGCCTCGAACGGCGTCGAGGCGCTGCGCATATCGCTGAACCGCGCCTATCGCGTTCCGGAAACCCGGCCGTGGTATTTCAACCGTCTCGCCAGCCTCGGCTACGTGCTGATCGCAGTGCTGATCTTTGCGATCCTCAGCATCCTGCTCGTCGCCGTGCCGCTTGCGCTGAATTACACCCGGCAATGGCTGCCGCAGCTTGCCGATATTCTCGAGATCGTCTTCAGCTGGCGGATCTACGGCACGATCTTCCTGCTGCTCGCTGGCCTTATGATCCTGCATCTCTGGCTGGCGGCCGGCCACAGGCGGATCTTCGACGTCATTCCCGGCGTACTACTGACCTTGGTCTTCTGGTCGATCGGTGCGCTGCTCTTTACCTATTATCTTTCGACTTTCGCCAATTATACCGCCACCTATGCCGGTCTGGCGTCGGTGATGATCGTGCTGATCTTCCTCTATATGCTGGCCGTGATTTTCATCATCGGCGCGGAGATCAACGCGGCGCTGATGAAGTTCCGCGTGCGCCGCTTATTGTTCGGCAAGGTGGCGAGCCGTGCGGCCCTCGGGGTGCCGTCGGAAAAGATACTCTCGGAGCCAGCGGCCGAATCGGGGGCCAAATCAGAGGCCGATGCGGCGGCGAAGCTCCATCGCTGACAGGCCCTGCCGGCGCCATTCGGCAATGCCGGTATCGCCCATGCTCTTGGAAAGCTTTTTGCCGTCGCTGCCGACGATGAGGCGGTGGTGATGATAGAGCGGTTCCGGCAGGCCGAGAAGGGTCTGCAGCAGGCGATGGATCGAGGTGGCGTGGAAGAGGTCGAGCCCGCGCACGACATGGGTGATGCCCTGCACGGCGTCATCGACGACAACAGAAAGATGATAGCTCGAGGGCGCATCGGAGCGCGACAGCACGACATCGCCCCAGGCGGCGGGGTCGGCGAGGATGGCGCCTGTCTCACCGTCGCCGCTCTCCTGCCAATGGAGCTCTCCATCCGCTAATGCCAGCGCCTTTTCCATGTCGAGACGCCAGGCGTGCTTCATGCCCGATGCCAGCAGGCACTGCCGCTCGGCATCGCCGCGCTCGCGATCGTCGGGCGGATAGAGCGGCGTGCCATCCGGATCGCGCGGCCAGGATCGGCCATCCGCCTCGAAGGCGCCAACCCGGGCCTTGACCTCGCCGCGCGTCAGGAAGGCGGGATAGACGAGGCCACGGTCGATCAGCGCCTGCAACGCCGCCTGATAGGCCGGAAAATGCTCGGACTGCCGGCGCACCGGCTCCTGCCAGCGAAGGCCGAGCCAGGAGAGGTCCGAAAAGATGCCGGCTTCGAAATCGGGTGTGCAGCGCGCCTGATCTATGTCTTCGATGCGCAGCAGAAAATCGCCGCCGGCCTTTGCCGCCATGTCGTGATTGAGAATGGCCGACAGCGCATGGCCAAGATGCAGCGTGCCATTGGGGCTCGGAGCAAAACGGAATTTCAGCTTTTGACGGGGAATCTCGATCATGCTTTCTTCTGCCACGAATTTGAACCGGGGACCACGAGACGCCATGCAGATCATTCGCGACGAGCGCGACATCGAACGGGGCCTGGCCGCGCTATTGGAGCTCGATCCGCGCCTGCGGCGTGTTGCCGCAGAGGCGGGTACCTTGCCGCTGCGTCTGCGCGAACCGGGCTTCGAAGGGCTTGCCCATATCATCGTTTCGCAGGTCGTTTCCCGCGCCAGCGCCGATGCGATCTGGGGGAAGATGATCGCCGGAATGGGCCAGGTAACCGCTAAGGGCTATGCCGGCTTAGAGCCGGAGGCATGGCGAAGCTTCGGCCTGTCGCGAATCAAGCACGAGACGCTGGCGCGCGTGGCCGAAGCGGTTGCCGGCGGCAGCCTCGATCTGCAGGCGCTCAGCGCCGAATCACCGGACAAAGCGCTTGCCGAGCTGATTTCCATCAAGGGAATCGGCCCCTGGACGGCCGAGGTCTACCTGATGTTCTGCGGCGGTCACGCAGATGTGTTTCCGGCGGGCGACGTGGCGCTGCAGGCGGCCGTCGGCATGGCTTTCGGCCATGAAATCAGGCCCTTGGCCAAGGCAGTCGCCCGGGAAGCGGCGGTTTGGGCGCCCTGGCGCTCCGTTGCCGCCCGGCTTTTCTGGGCCTATTATGCCGTGAAAACACGGCGGGATGCGCTGCCTATAGTTTAATCAGCGCCTCCCAGCGTTCGCCTTTACGCACTGAATTTATTCGACTTCACAATCCTGTAACAACCGGCCTAATATACAGGTGCAGATGCCGAATCGATCAGGAGGGTTCCTTGACGATTGCAGTTTCCCCGCAGTCCTTGCCAGCGCTCGTCCTGAATGCTGACTATAGGCCGCTGAGTTACTATCCCTTGTCGCTCTGGTCCTGGCAGGACGCGATCAAGGCGGTCTTCCTTGACCGTGTGAATATCATTGCAGAATACGATCACAGCGTATCGTCGCCCAGCTTTTCGATGCGGCTGCCGAGCGTTGTCTGCCTGAAGACCTATGTGCAGCCATCCCGCAATCCCGCCTTCACCCGGTTCAACGTCTTCCTGCGTGACCGGTTCGAATGCCAGTATTGCGGCTCGCATGACGACCTGACCTTCGACCACGTCATCCCGCGCGCCCATGGCGGCGAGACCACCTGGGAAAACGTCGTGGCCGCCTGTTCGCCCTGCAACCTGCGCAAGGGCAGCAAGCTGCCGAAGCAGGCGAGCATGTTCCCGGCCCAGAAGCCCTACCAGCCGACCGTGCAGGACCTGCACAATAACGGCCGCCTGTTCCCGCCGAACTACCTGCACGACAGCTGGCTCGACTATCTCTACTGGGATTCGGAACTGCAGCCGTAAGTCGTATTGGCGGCTGCGCTCGGGGAGAGTGCGGCACCCCCCTCTGTCCCTTTCGGGACATCTCCCCCACAAGGGGGGAGATTGGTAACTTGCGGTACTTTCCCGATCTAAACTGACATCGCGTCTGCTGTCGCTGAGCTCATTTGTCTTTTGCAGAGGTGCGGCAAACTCCCAACAATCTCCCCCCTTGTGGGGGAGATGTCGCGACAGCGACAGAGGGGGTATCAGAGCCGCGGCATATGAGAAATCACGGCCGGTATCCCAAGAATCAACCCGCCTTCTTCGCCCCAACAAAAGCAATGGCCGCCAGGATCACGCTGGCGATCACGTTCCACCCAGCCATCGACAGGCCGAGGACGCGCAGGGCTGCTTCCGTGCAGGAGGGGCCTTTGATGGTGTTCAACTGGCCGAGCAGGTCGCCGGCATTCTGCGTGACGCTGGCGGCCGAGGTGGAGCAGGTGGTCGGGCCTTCCCAGAAGTGCCATTCGACGCCGGCGTGATAAACGCCGATGCCGCCGCTGACAACCATCATCAGGCCGGCGATGATCAAAAGGCCACGGGTGATCCAGGAGGGCAGGCCGGCGACCGCTGTCAGCACGGCGATGATGGCGACCGGGATGCCGTAATAATAGGGCTGGCGCTGCTCCAGGCAGAGCGCGCAGGGGATATAGTGGCCGATATACTGGAAGCCGAGCGCCGAGCCGATGACGACGATCATGCCGATCGTCAGCAATACGCCATAGCCGAGGCCGGCGCGGGGGGAAGGCGAAGTCGTGGACATGGGTTGAGGGCTCCTTGGTCAGCTCGCCAGGGCAAAATGGAAGATGCCATAGAGGGCGATGAGAACGGCGGCCGCGATCATAGTGATCTGGCCGAGGCGCTTCTCGATGAAATGGCGGATGGATTCACCATAGCGGCGCAGCAGGAAGGCCAGGAAGAAGAAGCGGGCGCCGCGGGCGACGATGGCCGAGACGATGAACAGGCCGAGATCGATATGGGCGACACCGGACAGGATCGTCACCACCTTGATCGGCGGCAGATGCGCGAGACCCGATGTGACCAGCAGGAGCAGGATCCATTCATAGGTGACGCCGGCGCTCATCTGGTTGAAGGCGTCAAGCTTGCCGTAGAATTCGAGGATCGGCTTGGCGATGGTCTCGAAGGCGTAATAGCCGAGCATCCAGCCGGCAATGCCGCCGAGCACAGAGGCGACCGTCGCCGTCAGCGCATAGCGCCAGGCGCGCTCGGGCCTGGCAAGCGACATCGGCAGAAAAAGCACATCCGCCGGAACGAGAAAGATGGAGCTCTCGACGAAGGCGATAACGGCCAACCAGATTTCCGCCGATTTGCGGCCGGCAAGCGACATGGTCCAGTCGTACAGTTTACGAAGCATAAGGCCCCCTTTTTGCTGCGTTGCAAACCTTTAGGGGGCAGGATTATGGCTGTAAATGGTCTGCGGCGTGCGGGAGCTGCAGAAAGGCAAAATTTTTCGTGATGGTGTGAGGGGGTGGGGTTGCGGAGGACGCTTAGAGATTTGGTCGCGATTGATGGCGAGCCTCGATCACTTTAAATGAAAACGCATACTCTATGGTCTACGTGTTTCTTTGCTTCGACGGATTGCAAACCGCTGCCTTACCCATGTGGCACAGCCGATATGGAAGGCAACCTGATGTAGGGGTCCCTGCCATCGTAAGAGAATTTGGGTATTCCCGTGTTTCCTGCGATTAAGTTCGGAAGTAAGTGCCCCTGAGGTCCGAACATATAATCACCTCCTGCGCACAGATGTGCGAGAGCCTGATAATCGAAATATTTAAAACGCTCATCCGCCAGAAATGCGGCCTCTCGATACCTGTCACCTGTGATCTTTCCGTAACCGGACGTTTTCAAAAATAGATTCCCAACAGTGGTATTGGTTTTAGCACCTTCACACATGGTGCCGATGATACCACCCAACTTATAGATTCGTAGGATTTCAGCGTTGGCATCCGGCAAACGTTTCATGGCTTCCGACAGATACCAATTCGTGGAAGGGTCATTGGTCATGGTCTTCCGCCAAAATGCGGGAATATCCTCTGCGAAGCAGTTCCATGCTGAAAGGGTCAATATAAGTCCGAGAATGGGAATATGCATTATTGTTTTGATCATGCCATGCTCCCTCAGAGATTGTATGTACCAAACATAGATCAACCGTTTCTCGGAGGAAAACACAATACTCTGAAGGCTCTTTGAGAGCTTTTATTTACCTAAAGTTCGAGCTCACGACAGGCAAGACAACCAAGCTCGCTGCAACTAGACCGACGGGTCAACCGTGAACTCTACAACAGATGTAAAAGGGGGAGCTCGGACCTTGAGATGACCCAGCTTTGATGATCCGGGACTTCAATAAACTATGTTTGAAGTGGTGCCCCATGCCGGAGTCGAACCAGCACTTCTTTCGAAACTCGATTTTGAGTCGAGCGCGTCTACCAATTCCGCCAATGGGGCAACGGGGTACTGACGAGGCGGCTGTCTAGCATGTGAGCGGCGGGGCGCGCAAGCCGGGGTCGGCAGATATTGCGAGTGTTTCCGCAGGGTTGCGGTTTGGCCCATGGCGTCGGTGGACGCCATGGGCTTTTGTCGCTTGGGGCTCAGTGAGCCATAGCCGCGCCTTTGGTGGTGGAGCCGGATTTTTGCAGGGTGATCGCGAGGATCGCGGCGAGCAGGCAGAAGGCGCCGGCGACGAAGAAGGCGGGCAGGTAGGTGTTGAGCTCCGTGCGGGTGAGGCCGGCGCCATAGGCGGCGGTGGCGGCACCCAGCTGGTGGCCGGCGAAGACCCAGCCGAAGACGAGGCCGGCCTTTTCGCGGCCGAAGCGGTCGGCGGCGATCTTGACGGTCGGCGGCACGGTGGCGATCCAGTCGAGGCCGTAGAAGACGGCGAAGATCGACAGGCCGTAGAAGGTGAAGTTGCTGAAGGGCAGGTAGACCAGCGACAGGCCACGCAGGCCGTAATACCAGAAGAGCAGCCAGCGATTGTCGAAGCGGTCGGAGAGCCAGCCGGAGCCGATCGTGCCGAAGAAATCGAAGATGCCCATGACGGCGAGCACGCTGGCGGCCGCAACCGGCACGATGCCGAAATCACCGCAGAGGGTGACGAAGTGCGTCTGGACCAATCCGTTCGTCGAGAGGCCGCAGATGAAGAAGGTGGCAAAGAGGATCCAGAAAGTGGAGGTCGTGGATACCTCCCGCAGGATCGACAGGGGCGAGGCAAGCGCGGCCTTCAGATTCTTCGTGGCCGGCGGTGGCGGCGTGATGTGGATCTCGCCGACCAGCGGCAGATTGACGTCGGAAGGACGGTCGCGCATCAGGAGCAGGACAATGAGGGCGGCGACGGCGATCATGCCGCAGACGAAGAGAACCGTGGTGCGCCAGCCGTAACGCGTCGTCAGCTCCGCCATCAGCGGCAGGAAGACGAGCTGTCCCGTCGCCGAGCTGGCCGAGAGCATGCCGATGACGAGGCCGCGATGCTTGGTGAACCAGCGCGTCGAGACGGTTGCGGCGAGCACCATGGCCGTGAGACCGGTGCCGAAGCCGATGATGATGCCCCAACACAAGAGCAGCTGCCAGACCTCGGTCATGAAAAGCGAGCCGATGAAGCCGACGGCGATGGTCGCCAGCGCGAAGACGATGACCTTGCGCACGCCGAAATGGTTCATGAAGGCGGCGGCGAAGGGACCCATCAGGCCGAACAGCAGCAGCCGCACGGCGAGCGCCGAGGAGATGGACGACGTGC
The DNA here is from genome assembly GCF_056755475.1 of Rhizobium sp. KNZ2-6A. NCBI lineage: Bacteria > Pseudomonadati > Pseudomonadota > Alphaproteobacteria > Hyphomicrobiales > Rhizobiaceae > Rhizobium > Rhizobium sp. KNZ2-6A. Next base: position 82,431 of record NZ_JBNDIC010000019.1, read on the forward strand.
TCCAGCCGAATTCGTCCTCCAGCGGCTTGATGAGCACGCCAGGCGCACCCATGGCGCCGGCGGTGACCAGCATGGTGAGGAAGGTGGCGCCGACGACGACCCATCCGTAATGGATGTTGCGCCGGGCGAGCGTCGAAGCAAGGACAGTTGAGACCATGAGGGGCGTTCCGATGGGGTTGTGTGTCTTGGCGTCAGGATCGGGAGAGATGAGAAGGCGCTCGATCGTGGATGGCCAGAGGTACCGTGTCCACTTCTAGCGCCAAGCCATCCTCCCGGCTTGAACGTTTGTGTAAAGGCATTTACATGATTGCTATCATATTTGTTGCATATTCATGATGGCCATCATATAAATTGTCAATGCAGATTTATTGATGCTCTGATGGAGTTTTTTGATGAGAGTGAGCCGGGAGAAATTCGCCGAAAATCGCGAGAAGATCCTTGCCGTGGCGGGCGAGCTCTTTCGCGAGAAGGGTTTCGACGGCATCGGCGTCGCCGAGATCATGAAGGCGGCCGGGCTCACGCATGGCGGCTTCTACGGGCATTTCGATTCGAAGGACGAGCTCGCCTCCGAGGCGAGCAAGGCGCTGGTGGCACGCTCGCTGGAACGCTGGAAGCAAGTGGCGGCAAGCTCGCCCGATCAGCCGCTGGAAACCTTGCTTGCCCACTATCTCTCGCATCGCAATGTGGTGGAGCACGCGACCGGCTGCGTCTTCGCGGCGCTGACGCAGGAGGTCAGCCGCCACGGCCCCGAGATGCAGTCCACCTTCACCGGCGGGCTGATGGGGCTGGTCGAGGTGCTGGAGGAAATCGTTCCCGGCGAAACGCCGGAGGAGCGGCGACGCAAGGCTTTTGCCAGCCTCTCGGCGATGGTCGGCGCCGTCATCCTGGCCCGCGCGATGGACAATTCCGAACTGTCGCAGGAATTCCTGTCGGCGACCCGGCAGGAGCTGTCGCCGCTGTCGGGTGACGAAAAGAGCTGATCCAGAGCGGTTCAGCTTTTCACGGAATCTCTGAACCGCTCTATCTCTTAGTTTTCTAACGATTCCGGACGGAGAACCGCTGCGCACTTTTCCTGGAATTGCTCTAATCCCGGAACGCCAGCAGCCCGTTCGCCTCGACGATCTCCCTGAACTTGCCGTCGGGCGCGACCGCCAGCAGTTCGGCGCGAAGTGCGGCTTCGAAATCGGCTGCCTTGTCGCCGAGCGCCTGCGGCGAGGTCGACGACATCGAGAAGATGCGGCCGACGATCTCTTCGATATCTCTGCTATATTCCGAGACGATGCCGATGCGTTCCAGATTGCGGAAGGGGGAGGCGAGCAGCATGGCTTCATGCGGCGCCCACGCCTTGCTCTTGCGCAGCATGCGGTCCGCATTGCGTTCGGGCGAATAGGTTTCCGCCAGCGGCTCGACGATCCCGCGCCAATCCGGCTCCGCCAGGATGCTCTTATCGTGGAAGAGAACGACGGCGCCGCCCGGCTCGATCAGGCTGTCCAGCGCTTCCAGCGTCGCCGGCCTGTCCATCCAGTGGAAGGAGCGGCCCATGATGCAGAGATGCAGAGGGCCGATATCGGGGCCGAGATCGTAGGAGGAGCCCTGCCGGATATTGATGTCGACGCCAGCCACCTTCGCGCCAGCCTCGACTTCGGCAAGCATTTCCGGCTCGGGATCCATGGCGGTGACGGCCGCGCCCTGCAGCCTCGCGAAGGCTATGCCGAGCTGGCCGGGGCCGCAGCCGAGGTCCAGCACACGGCCACCGGGCTTCAGGCCGCCGCGCTCGGCGACGCGCTCAATCAGCCTGTCGGGATAGGGGATGCGATAGCGCAGGTAATAGGCCGCGGTCGATTGAAAGCGCCGCGCCTCGAAGGGAACCGTGATCATGGGCTGTCATCCTCGGGGGTAAGGAACCACCACCTGTTAAGCCTCAACTGTGACCCGTTCGTGAAGTCACTTTTGCGCGATTTGCCGTATGGTCAATCGACTTCAGAGGGGGTGAGGGGCCAGGCAGGCGAGTGCGGCATCGTCGGCCCAACCTGACCAGCGCTAAAATCCCCGATCACTTAAACCCGGCAACCCCATGCGGGACATAGGGGCTCTCCAGCGCCTCGATTTCTTCCGGCGTCAGCTTGACCTCCAGGGAGGCGACGGCGTCGGTGATGTGGCCGGGTTTGGAGGCGCCGATGATCGGCGCGGTGACGGCGCTCTTCTGCAGGATCCAGGCGGTCGCCACTTGCGCGCGCGGGATGCCGCGCGCCTTGGCAATGGTGCCGACGGCATCGACGATCTTGCGGTCGGCTTCGAGTGCCTGGGTGTAGAGCGTTTTGCCGAATTCGTCGGATTGCGTGCGGGCCGTCGCCTCGTCCCAGTCGCGGGTCAGGCGACCGCGCGCAAGCGGGCTCCAGGGGATGACGGCGATCTTCTGATCCTCGCAGAAGGGCAGCATCTCGCGCTCTTCCTCGCGGTAGAGCAGGTTCAGGTGGTTCTGCATGCTGACGAATTCCGTCCAGCCGTTGAGGCGGGAGGTATAAATCGCCTTGGCGAATTGCCAGGCATACATGGAGGAGGCGCCGATGTAGCGTGCCTTGCCGGCCTTGACGATATCATGAAGCGCTTCCAGCGTTTCCTCGATCGGCGTCGTATAGTCCCAGCGATGGATCTGGTAGAGATCGACATAATCGGCGCCGAGGCGGCGCAGGCTGTTGTCGATCTCGTCGAAGATCGCCTTGCGCGAGAGGCCGGCGCCGTTCGGGCCGGGGCGCATGCGGTTGAAGACTTTGGTGGCGAGCACGATATCCTCACGGCGGGCAAAATCCTTGATGGCGCGCCCGACGATCTCTTCCGAGGAGCCATTGGAATAGGTGTTGGCCGTATCGAGGAAATTGATGCCGGCCTCGATCGCCTGGCGCAGCAGCGGACGGCTCTCCTCCTCCTTCAACGACCAGGCATGCGTGCCCTTGTTGGGATCGCCATAGGTCATGCAACCCAGGCAGATGCGTGAAACTTCAAGACCGGTCCGGCCAAGCTTTACGTATTCCATCGATATTCTCCGTCCATTCGATTATCCGGCGCAAAATAGCCCGCCGTCGGGAGGCGGCGGAATGCGTGCGTCACCAAAGTAAACCGGCAGGGCAGGCTTGCCGCCGATCGGTGCGTCAGTTCGTGAAGAGCTTCGAAGTATTCTTCAATAAATAAGGCAAATCGTTTGGCAGGGAAGACGGCAATCTCAAATGTTTCCTTGAACCCTGCGGGCGACAGGTGTTAGCTGCACCCCACCATTTTTGGAATTCTGCATGAAATTGCCCCCGCGTGATACTTATGATGCCCTCTATCGCGACTTTCGTTGGGAGATTCCGGCGAGATTCAACATGGGACATGCTGTTTGCGATGCCTGGGCGGAGCGAGAGCCCGATCGGGTCTGCCTTCGGCATTTCAATCCGGATGGCAATCACTTTTCCATGACCTATGGGGAGTTGCGCAATCGCTCCGCCTCTTTCGCCAATGCGCTTGTCGGGCTCGGGGTGCGGGCGGGAGACCGGGTGGCGCTGCTGCTGCCGCAGGGTTTCGAAACGGTCGTGGCGCATGTGGCGATCTACAAGATGGGGGCGATCGCCCTGCCTCTGGCCTTGCTGTTCGGCGCCGAGGCGCTGGAATACCGGCTGAAGGCGTCAGGCGCATCGGCCATTGTGACCAATCGGTTCGGCCTCGAGCGGCTGCGTCCGATCCGGGACCGGCTACCTGAACTTGCGCAAGTGATCAGCATCGACGGCGCCGAGGAGGGCGTTGCCGGCTTTGCCGATCTGGCTGCGGCGCATCCGCCCTTGTTCGAGGTGGCCGACACCGGCCCGGATGATCCGGCATTGATGATCTTCACCTCGGGCACGACCGGGCCACCCAAGGGTGCGCTGCATGGCCATCGCGTCCTGCCGGGGCATATTCCGGGCATGCAATTCGCCCATGAGGGCTTTCCGCAGGCTGGCGACCGGCTCTGGACGCCGTCGGACTGGGCCTGGGCCGGCGGTCTCCTGAATGCGCTGTTGCCGAGCCTGATGCTCGGCGTTCCCGTCGTTTCGTCGCCGGCGCAGAAGTTCGATCCGCATATGGCTTTCCGCATCATGGCCGAAATGGAGGTGCGCAATGCCTTCATCCCGCCGACAGCATTGCGGCTGCTGAAGGCCGTCGACAATCCCCGGGCACGATACGATCTCAAGCTGCGCACCATCGGTTCGGCAGGCGAGGCGCTCGGCCGCGAAACCTTCGAATGGGCGCGGTCGGCGCTTGGTGTCAGCGTCAACGAATTCTTCGGCCAGACGGAGTGCAATTTCGTGCTCTCTTCGAGTGAGGCCTTCGGCGTCAGCCGTGCTGGCGCGACCGGCAAGCCGGTGCCCGGCCATTATGTGGCGGTCGTGGATGCCGAGGGTGTCGAAGTTCCGGTGGGGGAGAGCGGGCAGATCGCGATCAGGCGGCCCGATCCGGTGATGTTCCTCGGCTACTGGCAGAACGAGGCGGCGACGGAGGCGAAATTCGCCAATGACTGGCTGCTGACCGGCGATATCGGCCAGAAGGATGCGGAGGGCTATATTTCCTTCGTCGGCCGCGACGACGACGTCATTACCTCGTCGGGGTATCGTATCGGGCCGAGCGAGATCGAGGATTGCCTCGGCGGCCATCCGGCCGTGCAGCTTGCCGCGGCGGTGGGAAAGCCGGATGCGGTGCGAACGGAAATCGTCAAGGCCTATGTCGTCCTCGTGCCCGGTCGCGAGCCGAGCGAGGTATTGGCGGTCGAAATCCGCGAATGGGTGAAGACCCGGCTTTCCATGCATGAATATCCGCGCGAGATCGAATTCGTCGATGCGCTGCCGCTGACGACGTCGGGCAAGGTCATCCGCCGCCTGCTGCGCGAGCGGGCGATGGCCGAAGTTAGCGCTTCGTAAGCGACAGGATCTTTTCGCGCAGCAGCTTCGCCATGTTGCGCGTGCTGCGATACATATGCAGCTGCGTGGTGACTTGGCGGACGTCACGGTCGCCGTTCGGCGTCAGGCCGATGATGAGCGTGCCCATGTCTTCACGCTCGTGCCAGAAGCGGCTCATGATCGGATGATCCGGTGTGGCGCAGGAGTCGGAGCGGACGACGTTGGCGTCGTCGAGATGCCATTCCGTCAGTTCGCCCATCAGCAGCTTGCCCGGCGAAAAACGGGCATAGGCTTCGTCATAGGCGGTCTTCCAGGTATAGGCTTCGCCACCCATCATCAACACGATCATCGAGGCGATGGCCTTGCCGTCGAGGTCGATGGTGTGGATACGCACAGCGTCGATGGCCGCAAGATTGGAGATCGCTTCGCGGGCAAAGGCGGCGTGGTGGCGATCGGTGACGAGAGCCGACCGCTTCTTGCCCTTCCAGCCGCTTGCCTCGATTGCCAGGAATTCTTCCATGCGCGCGTGCACATCGCTCGGCTGACGCGCGACGTTGTAGCTGACCTCGCCCTGATTTTCCAACAGCCGCCATTGCCGGCGCATTTCGCGCAAATGCGCGTTGGAGATCGTCCGCTTGAGATAGGCGAGCGCATCGTCATTGCTCTGAAGCATCGGGCGCTGGAAAGGATTGGCAACCGCGATCGGCAGGTTGCGGCCGATGGCGATGACTTTCGCCATCTGAACGAAGCGGCCGTTCAGGCGCACATCCGGCAGCACGAGCGTCGTCGGCAGGTGCAGTTCCTGCCGGGAGAGCGCTTCGAGGAGATTATCGAGGCTCTCGCCGGCATCCTCGGCATCGAGCAGCGGCGTGCCGAGCGGGCCGAAGGAATTCGACCAGACGCGAATGATCGACGGGCCGATCGCAAAGCCCGGCTTGTCGACGGTGAAGGGCATCAGCAGGCGGATGCGGCTGCGGGTGCTGCTGATGTCGCGCATCAGCGCCAGGCGGACCTGCCGGTCCTCCAGCCGCGGCATGGCGGGCGCCAGGAAGCGGCCGGAGAAGAAGACGTTCGGCTCCATGGCGCGGTTGGACAGGAAATCCAGCTCGTCCTGCAGCTCGTAGCCGAGCTTGCCGGGGTAGAGGCAGAGTTCGCGGCCGGCGCGGCCGATCTCGACCCGGGCCTCGGCCTTCGGCGTTTCGAAATGCAGTGCTGCGAGCGTGTGCGTCAGGGCATTCACTTGGCTGTCGGTGCTTTGGGTGTAGGGAGGGCGTGCCATGATCAGAGAACCCTCGTTGCCGGTGGCGTTGCGGGGCGCCGGATGAGGGCGAACAGGGTGATGCCGAGCGCGTGGCGAACTGCGATGTGCAGAAGCAGGGCTTCGACCGCCATGGCGGCGGTGCCGGCAATGGCTGCTCCCTCGATGCCGAGATGTGGGATCAGGATGAGGTTCAGGCCGATATTGGTGACAAGTGCGGCTGCATAGAGATAGACGCAAAGCATCTGCTTGTCCGCCATGGTCAGGAGCACTTCGGCGGGGCCGACCAGTGCCCTCGCGAGGATGCCGGCAAGCAGGATCGCCATAACGATCTGACCGTCGGTGAAAGAAGCGCCGAAGAGCGACAGCAGGAACTGGCCTGCGGCGAGCACGGCAAGACCGACGGCAAGTGCTGGAAAGAAGGTCCAACGCGTTGCATCGGCGGCAAAGGCGGCAAGCTTGCTTCGGTCCCCTTCTGCCAGGATGGCGGCAAAGCGCGGGCCGATTGCGGCCTTGACGGCGAAATAGACGAAGTGAACCAGCGCCATGGTCTTGGCGGCGGCAAAATAGACGGCAACCTGATCCGGGTCGAGGAAGATCCCGACCACCACAACGTCGGAATTGGTGAGAAGGTAGCCCACGCCTTCGACAAGAAAGATCGGGAAGGCGACGGCGAACCACGCGTTGAATTCCGTGGCTTTCGGGCCGCCCGGATAATGGCGGCGCAGACGGAGCGTCACGACCAGATATTGCAGTAGGACGCTGGTAAAGGCGCCGGCCAGGGCTGCCGTCATTGCGGTGATCGCATCGCGCGGCGCTCCGGCAAGGACGGCGCCGACCATGAAGAGCAATATCAGGGTCGGACGGATCAGGAAGGTCGGGCTCAGCGCCATGATCGGCCAGTGCTTGGCGCGCGCCGTCCCGTCGAGAACATCGCCCAGCGCGATCATCGGCACGGCGATCAGCCCGAGGAAGATCGGCAGGATGTAGTAGGCTTCGATCATGCCGCGGAAGATATAGATCAGGAATGCGCCGATCAGCGCCAGCGTGCCCGAGACGGCCACCACGAACAGGCGGGCCATGGCATTCAGACCGCGAACGGCATCGTGATTGCCGCTGGCATCGTATTGCGGCAGGAAGCGGATGATGGCGGTCGGGAAGCCGAGACAGGCGAGATTGCCGAAAAGGATCATCAGCACCCAGACGAAAACGAAGACGCCGTATTCAAACCGGCCCATCAGGCGGGCAAGGATGATCTGCGACAGGAAGGCGAGGGCGGCACCTGCGATGCGGATCGTGAAGGCGATCAGCGCCATGCGCTGCGAAACGGCCTTCTCATCCTCGCCGGCAAAGAGGGCAGCGAGTTTGCGCAGATACGGCGATAGCGCGGTCCGCAATGCGGACGGCAACATTCTCTCCGCTGTTTGAAAGACCGCCATGATCGATACGCAATACTTTAAGTATGATCCCAACCTCGCGGCAGTCTTGGCAGAGGAGGGTTAAGAATAGGTTCTTTCGGCCTGCAAAAATCATCCGTAAGCTGCGAAGAATTGTTCGTTGAGGGAATTCGAGGCAACCTTGGGATGCGGCGGGTCTTAGGGGTGCGATACCGCGCTCCCGCCGCAGGAAACGGGTGGCGGACATTTAGCCGAAATGTAGAATCGATCGCGTGCCAACGGAGGATTCCATGCTCACGCTCTACGATTATCTGCCATCGCAGAATGGCTGGAAGGCCCGGGTACTGTTCGGGCTGCTCGATATTCCATATCAAACCCGCCTGGTGTCGATTTTCGAAGGCGGGGGGCGCACGGATGCCTTTCTCGCTCTCAATCCGGCAGGCGGCATTCCCGTTCTCGAACTCGAGGATGGGCGCACGATCGCTGAATCGAACGCGATCCTAACCTATGCCGCCGAAGGCACGCGATTTCTGCCGGCGGATCGCTATCAGCGCGCCAAGGTCATGCAATGGCTGTTCTTCGAGCAATATCACGTCGAGCCGGTCATCGGCACGCTGCGCTTCTGGACCCTGACGGGGCGGCTTGAGCTCAATGCCGTCCTGACGGAGGCCAAGCGCGCGGGCAGCCTTCGTGCGCTCGCGGCGCTCGAGCGTGGGCTGAAGACCGCGCCATTCCTCGCCGGCGAGGAGTTTTCGATCGCGGATATAGCGGTTTATGCCTATGCCCATCGGGCGGCGGATTGCGGCTTTGCTCTCGCCGATTATCCCGCGTTCACGGCTTGGCTCGATCGGGTGCTTGATGTCATCGGTCCCGGCTATCCGATCCACCTCTACAGCGAAGATCCGCATTCCGCTGTTTGAGTGCGATCGGCCCCTGCCGCTTTGGCTTGGCGTGATTCTTGATTGTTGCAAAAACAAAAATGCCGCCAAACGGCGGCATTTTGTCGTTGCTGTCAGCCAATGAGGCTCAGACCACTTCGCTGCTTTCGAAGGCGCCGTGGCAGTGCTTGTACTTCTTGCCGGAGCCGCAGGGGCATGCCTCGTTGCGGCCGACGCGGCCCCAGGTTGCCGGGTTGCGCGGGTCGCGATTTTCAGGCGCAACGGCGTTTTCGCTCGCGAGGGCGAAGGGGGAGAATTCGTCCTCGCCTGTTGTCGCGTCGATGTGGCGGGCCTGCATCGGCGGTGTTTCCGGCTCGGCCGGCTGCTGTACGAGCTCGACGCGAGAGAGCTGGGCGGTGACGGCCTGGCGCAGATTGTTCAACAGGGCCTGGAACAGCTCGAATGCCTCGGCCTTGTACTCCTGCAGCGGATCGCGCTGGGCATAGCCGCGGAAGCCGATGACCGAACGCAGATGATCGAGATTGACGATGTGCTCGCGCCAGAGATTGTCCAGCGTCTGCAGCACGATGGAGCGCTCGACATAGGTCATGATCTCAGGCCCGAAGCGTTCTGCCTTTTCGGCTGCTGCTTTTTCGGCGGCTTCCGTCAGGCGGGCGCGGATATCGTCTTCGGCGATGCCTTCTTCCTTGACCCAGTCATGGACCGGCATGTCGAGATCGAAGAAGTTGGCGACACCAGTCTTCAGGCCATCGGCATCCCACTGTTCGGCATAGGCGCGCTCGGGAATATGCTTCGAAACGAGATCCTCGATGACATCGTGGCGCATATCGCCGACGAATTCGGAGAGATCCTTTGATTCCATCAGCTCGACGCGCTGCTCGAAGATGACCTTGCGCTGGTCGTTCAGCACGTCGTCGTACTTCAGAACGTTCTTGCGGATATCGAAGTTGCGGGCTTCGACCTTCTTCTGGGCGCGTTCCAGGGCCTTGTTGATCCAGGGATGGACGATGGCTTCGCCTTCCTTGAGGCCCAGCTTCTGCAGCATGCCGTCCATGCGGTCGGAGCCGAAGATGCGCATCAGATCGTCCTGGAGCGACAGGTAGAATTTTGAACGGCCCGGGTCGCCCTGACGGCCGGAACGGCCGCGAAGCTGATTGTCGATACGGCGGCTTTCATGGCGTTCGCTGGCGATGACGTAGAGACCGCCGGCGGCCAGCGCCTGCTGCTTCAGCTCCTTGATTTCCTCGGCGATCCGGGCAATGGCCGCATCGCGCTCGGGGCCAGGCTCCACCTCGTGCAGATCGCGCTCGACGCGCATTTCGAGGTTGCCGCCAAGCTGAATATCGGTACCGCGGCCGGCCATGTTGGTGGCGATCGTCACGGTGCCGGGAACGCCGGCCTGGGCGACGATATAGGCTTCCTGCTCGTGATAGCGGGCGTTCAGCACCTGGAAATTGGAGAAGCCGCGCTTGCGCATAAGGTCGGCGAGAAGCTCGGATTTCTCGATCGACGTCGTGCCGACCAGCACCGGCTGGCCGCGCTTATGCGCATCGAGGATCTCGTTGATGATGGCGTCATATTTCTCGGTATGCGTGCGATAGACCTCGTCGTCCTCGTCGATACGCTGGATCGGCAGGTTGGTCGGCACTTCGATGACGTCGAGGCCGTAGATGTTGCCGAATTCTTCCGCTTCCGTCGCCGCCGTACCGGTCATGCCGGCAAGCTTATCGTACATGCGGAAATAGTTCTGGAAGGTGATCTGCGCCAGCGTCTGGTTTTCCGGCTGGATCTGTACGTGTTCCTTGGCTTCCAGGGCCTGATGCTGGCCGTCGGAATAGCGGCGGCCCGGCATCATGCGGCCGGTGAATTCGTCGATGATGACGACTTCACCGTTGCGGACGATATAGTCCTTGTCGCGCTGGAACAGCTTATGCGCCTTGAGCGCGTTGTTGATGTGATGGACGATCGCGACGTTTTCGATGTCGTAGAGCGATTCACCCTTCAGCAGGCCGGCGTCGCGCAGCATGTTTTCCAGCTTCTCGGTGCCGTCTTCGGAGAAGTTGGCGGAGCGCTGCTTTTCGTCGATCTCGTAATCATCCTTCGACAGGCGCGGAATGAAGGCATCGATCGTGGTGTAGAGATCCGAGCGGTCGTCGAGCGGGCCGGAAATGATCAGCGGCGTGCGCGCCTCGTCGACGAGGATCGAGTCCACTTCGTCGACGATTGCGAAGTTATGGCCGCGCTGTACCATCTGGGCGCGTTCATACTTCATATTATCGCGCAGATAGTCGAAGCCGAGCTCGTTGTTGGTGGCGTAGGTGATGTCACAGGCATAGGCATCGTGGCGCTCTTCGTCCGACAGGCCGTGGACGATGACGCCCGTGGTCAGGCCGAGGAAGCCGTAGAGACGACCCATGGTGCCGCTGTCGCGCTGCGCCAGGTAGTCGTTGACCGTGACGACGTGCACGCCCTTACCGGCCAGCGCGTTCAGATAAACCGGCAATGTCGCGACGAGGGTCTTGCCTTCACCGGTCTTCATTTCGGCGATGGCGTTGGAATGAAGGATCATGCCGCCGATAAGCTGCACGTCAAAAGGTCGCATGCCGAGAACGCGGCGCGACGCTTCGCGGGCAACGGCGAAGGCGGGCACGAGAAGATCGTCGAGCGTCGTCTTGCCGTCTGCGAGCTGCTGGCGGAACTCAACCGTCTTGGCGGCCAGAGCTTCATCGGACAGCGCGCGCATCTGTTGCTCGAGCGCATTGATTTCGGCTACTTGCGGCTGGAACGATTTGACCCTGCGGTCGTTGGACGAGCCGAACAACTTGCGGGCAATTCCACCTAGGCTGACCATGTGACTGGTCCTTTCTGAGATTTCATCCGGCCGTTTTCTGCTTTGTTCCTTCCCGAAAAAAACGGGAGTATAGCACAAAACGGCCGGAAACTGTTCTGGACGCGAGGTTGCGTGACAGATAAGAGGGGGGTCGATTGATGTCAACGGGATTTGGCCGATACAGAAAGGCCACATTCTCCTGCTGAAGGCTTTTTCACGCCGGATCCACATCTGTCGAGCCGGTCGAGATCACCGAAGGGTTATTTTATGTTGAAGTATAACAAGCTTGCTGCGGTTGCTTTCGCAACAATCGTTACCTTCCAGGCTCCGGTCTTCGCCGCCGACGCCAAGGATCCCGTTGTCGCCAAGGTCGGCGATGTCGAAATCCATCAGTCCGAACTCAATCTGGCGATCGCCAACCTCGATCCTCAGCTCGGCCAGCTTCCGGACGACCAGAAGAAGGTCGCGGCACTTTCCGCTTCGATCGACGTGAAGCTGCTGTCGCAGCAGGCCGCCGCTGAAAAGCTCGACCAGACGCCGGACTTCCAGGCTCACATGGCTTATCTGCGTGACCGCGAGCTGCACAATGCCTTCTTCAAGGCGCATGTCGCCGACAAGATCACGGATGACGAAGTCAAGGCACGCTACGACAAGGAAGTCGCAGCCCTGCCGAAGCAGGAAGAAGTTCATGCCCGCCATATCCTCGTAAAGACCGAGGACGAGGCCAAGGCAATCATCAAGGAACTCGATGCCGGCAAGGACTTCGCCGCACTCGCCAAGGAAAAGTCGACCGACCCGAACAAGGCCGACGGCGGCGATCTCGGCTATTTCGGCCATGGCCGCATGGTCAAGGAATTCGAAGACGCGGCTTTTGCCCTTCCGGTCGGCACCTACACCAAGACGCCCGTCAAGTCCGATTTCGGCTGGCACGTCATCAAGGTCGAGGACAAGCGCAATGCTCCTCCTCCGCCGTTCGACCAGGTCAAGGACCAGGTTCGTCAGCTCGTCATGCGCGACAAGTATCTTGAGCTCCTGAACAAGGCCAAGACGGACACGAAGGTCGTCATCAACGACCCGGCGCTCAGCAAGGCCTATGACGATGCGCAGAAGCAGCAGGACGCAGCACCGGCCGATGACGCGGTCGCGCCCGACGCTCAGCCGCAGCAGTAAGAAGTTTCAAGCAGTATCATCAGGGCCCGGATTTTCCGGGCCTTTCACTGGAGCCGGATGATTTTAGGTCGTATCGACCTAAAATCTGAATCCGCTCCAGAATTAAAGAAGCAGAGCATGATGTTGTCCGAAAACCGCCTACACTTTTCGGCATCATGCTCGTTCAGGGTGGCTCTCATGTCCGGTTCCGTCTCTCCGCTCGCTCCCAAAACCTTCACGGCCATGCCCGCCCTTCGCGGCGTGCGCATGACCACGGCGTCCGCCGGCATCAAGTACAAGAACCGGACCGATGTCCTGCTGATGGTCTTCGACAAGCCGGCTGCCGTCGCCGGTGTCTTCACCCGTTCGAAGTGCCCTTCGGCTCCCGTCGATTTCTGCCGCCAGAACCTCGCGCATGGCAGCGCTCGCGCCGTCGTCGTCAATTCCGGCAATGCCAATGCCTTCACCGGATCGAAGGGCCGTCAGGCGACGGAACTGACCGCCAAGTCCGCGGCTGCTGCCGTCGGCTGCGATGAAAACGAAGTCTATCTCGCCTCCACGGGCGTTATCGGTGAGCCGCTTGACGCCACCAAGTTTGCCGGCGTGCTCGACACGATGGCGAAGGATGCCGGCAGCGATTTCTGGTTCGAGGCTGCCAAGGCGATCATGACCACGGATACCTATCCAAAGGTCGCGACGCGCAGCGCCGAGATCGGCGGTGTCACGGTCACTATCAACGGCATTGCCAAGGGTGCAGGCATGATTGCGCCCGACATGGCGACGATGCTCTCCTTCGTCGTTACCGATGCCGATATTTCCTCTGCCGCGCTGCAGACGCTGCTGTCCGACGGCGTCGGCCCGAGCTTCAACTCCATGACTGTCGATAGCGACACTTCGACCTCGGATACGCTGATGCTGTTTGCGACGGGTGCAGCCGCGGCTGACGGGCAGGCGCATATCGATCGCGCCGACGATCCGAAGCTTTCCGCTTTCCGCGCGGCGCTCAACGAACTCCTTAAGGATCTCGCCATTCAGGTCGTTCGCGATGGTGAAGGCGCCACCAAGATGCTCGAAATCACCGTGACCGGCGCTGAGAATGACGCGGCCGCCAAGCGTATCGCGCTTTCGATCGCCAATTCGCCGCTGGTCAAGACCGCGGCCGCCGGCGAGGATGCCAATTGGGGCCGTGTCGTCATGGCCGTCGGCAAGGCCGGCGAAATGGCGGATCGCGACAAGCTTGCTATCTGGTTCGGCGATGTCCGCGTCGCCGTCAATGGCGAGCGCGACGCTTCCTATTCGGAAGAAGCCGCCTCGAACGTCATGAAGCAGCAGGATATTCCCGTGAAGGTCGATCTTGGCCTCGGCAATGGTCGCGCAACGGTCTGGACCTGCGACCTGACGAAGGAATATGTTGCCATCAATGGCGACTATCGGAGCTGATATCTAGCTGATGCATGCGCAGTCCACGATAAACAAGCTGCCTTTGGTGCGCAGGCTCGAAGCCGTCGGCTTCCGGGCTTGGCCTGCATCGTCCGTGCAGTATGACGGCAGCTGGCAGGTGCGGCTGACGGCCGGGCATCCGTCGAAGCGGCTGAACTCGGTCGTGCCGCTCGATCCCTCCGATCACCGCGATCTGGAAATCCGGCTGGCGAAGGCGCAGCGCAAATTTGAGGCCTATGGCCGGCCGATGGTGGTGCGCGAGACGCCGCTCGCCTCGCCGAAGCTCATAGACCTTCTGCGGGAACGCGGCTGGACGCGGTTCGACGAGACGATCGTCATGACTGCCGATCTCGTCGATCTCGAGCTGCCGGATATGCTGGATCATCTGCCGAGCCACGATGTCGGCCGCTTTGTGGATGCAAGCCTCATTGTCGATGAAGCCGATCCCGCGTTGAAGCCGGCGCTGGCGGATGTGGTGAGCAACATTAAGCCGCCATCGGGTCTTTTCGTCATAGAGGATCCCGAGGTGGGGCCGCTGGCGACGACGCTCTGCGTACAGGACAATGATCTTGCCGGCGTGATGTCGGTTGCGGTGTCGCCGCAGCATCGGCGCAAGGGCCTGGGCGTCGAGATCCTGACATCGGCGCTGCGTTGGGCGCGCATGCGCAGCGCCAAGACCGCCTGGCTTCAGGTCAGCGCCGACAACGCGCCGGCCCTGGCGCTCTATGTCCGCTTTGGCTTCCGCGAGGCTTATCGCTATTGCTATTGGCAACCGCCGGGGGAAGCATGAGCGAAGCGGGCTGCAAGATCGTCCTCGTTGCCGCCTGCGCGCTCATCGATACCGATGGCCGTATCCTGTTGGCGCAGCGCCCAGAAGGCAAGTCGCTCGCCGGTCTCTGGGAGTTTCCCGGCGGCAAGGTCGAGGCCGGTGAAACGCCGGAGGAAACGCTGGTGCGCGAGCTTGAAGAGGAGCTCGGCATCCAGACGAAGATCGCCTGCCTCGCGCCGCTGACCTTTGCCAGCCATACCTACGAAACCTTCCATCTGCTGATGCCACTCTACATCTGCCGGCGTTTCGAAGGAATCCCGCACGGCCGGGAAGGGCAGGCACTCAAATGGGTGCGGCCGCAGGCGCTGCGCGATTACCCGATGCCGCCGGCCGACGAGCCGCTGATCCCCTTCCTGCAGGACCTGCTTTAGGTCTGACGGCTAAGGCTGAAATAGCTCTGCCATTGGACGGAACTTAGATATCCCTGAATTTGAAACTTGATTTTGCAAGTTGATCGAGCTGGCTGATGCCGGCCTCCCTGAGCGCCATATCCGTCTTCGGCATTCTCCGGAGCAATTCCGCCAGCATTTCCGACTGACTGGCCGAATTTCGGCGGAGTGCCTCCAGATGTTCGAGCATCAATCCAAAGGCAAAAATCATCGCACCGCTGAAGGCATATGAAAGAGCGGCGACCAATCCCGCCGCGGCGCCGGCGGCACTCCCGACAAAAACCATCGCGACCGCCAACAGCATCGCAATGGCAATCACCAAAACACCAACTGCCTTGAGCAAACTTGCCATGCATCGATTCCTGCAACCTAAGATAAACGTATATGATTACGTATATATCATGGAGAGCAAGTGTCAATTGCTATTATATAGTGTATTTTCGAAACATTCTCTCGATAATTGCTTAAGGGAGGCCAGTCTGATGCCCTGCAAAGGAGCGGATCTTTTTCGGGTTTACGGCGTGACGGTTTGGTGCGTCTGCAAACGGCACATCGCAAATATAGTTAACGAGAATTAGCCATTTAAAATCAGCTCTATAGCTTGCTTCGGCCACTGTCCCGGAATTTTACGTCTCTTTAATTTGCATGTGGATATTAAGGGATCGTTTATGACCTTCTGGCATTCAATTCTCTCAATCAAGCGATTGTTGGGTGCGTTAAAGAAGGCTTGACATAATGGACGACGATTTCTGGAAAGCTGTTCAAGAGAAAGAGCAGTCCTATTCCACGTCGCGCAAGACGGGCGCGTTGAATATCGCTCTGCTGTTCGGAACAGCGGCGGTTGCGCTTTCGCTCATCCTCACGCCGATGCTCTCCGACAAATCGAAGTCCCGCGTGCTTGCAAGCGCGCCGGAGATCGATAATGTTACCACCGGCTCGATCCCGCAGACGGAAAACGGCAAGCGTTATACGATCCGCCGCAGCGTGCTGCAGCAGGAACCGGGTTCGGTCTGCATCGTCCAGGGCTATGGCGCCGACAGTGGTTGCCAATAGAAGCATTCCAGGAAAAGTGCGCGGCGTTTTTCCGTCCGGAATGCGCAAGGAAACGAAAAGATAGGGCGTTTTCGCGATTGGGAGAAAAGCGGAAATGCTCTTGTGCACGAGCATAGCCTGCCGGATGCCATGATGAGCATCGGATTCATCTGTTGTCCAATGCTGGGAGCTCCGAGCTTATGCGTTCCGTACGGCGTATTTTCAATGACAAGACCGGTGCGACGGTCATCGAATATGGTTTGATTGCCGCGCTGATGTCGGCGGCGATCATCAGCGGCGTCGGCGCTTTCGGCGGCAGTCTGTCGAGCGTGTTCAATACGCTCTCCAACACGATACAGAATTCGGCCGCGTCGCAGAACTAAGCTGACGTGAGACCAGATCCAAGCGTCGCCCGCCGGCTATTGCTTCAGCTTGTGCTCTTCGACCTTGAGCGCATCGGCCAAGCGTGCCTTGGCGGAGCCCGGCCGCAGCGGCTTCTGCTGGCTTTCGTGCGGCGTCCAGCCTGAGACGTAGATGATCGAGAATGTTGCCCTGATCCGGCCGTCCGGATCGGAATAGCGTTCGGCATAGAGTTCGGCCGCACGCAGGAAGAAGGCGCGCGTCAGCGGCTTGCGGCTGCGATCGACAAGCGGATTGGTCATGCCCATGGCCCGCAAGTCGCGCATCAGGGCAAACAAGTTGTCGTAGCGCACCGTATAGGTCTCGGCGTCGATGACGGGCAGGGCAAAGCCGGCACGTTGCAGGAGGCCGCCGACATCGCGGACGTCGGCAAAGGGGATGACGCGCGGGCTTGCGCCGCCCGTCAGTTCGATCTCGGTCGCGAGCAGCACGTCTCGCAGCTCCTGCAGCGTGCCGGAACCGGGGATCGCCGCCAGGAAGAGGCCGTCGGCCTTCAGCGCGCGGCGGACCTGAATGAAGACGCCGGGCGTGTCGTTGGTGACATGCAGGCTGAGCGGCGAAAGCACGAGGTTTACCGACTCGGCCTCCAACGGCAATTCTTCCAGCGGAGCCTCGATGATTGTTTCGCCGGGGGCGGCAAAGCCCAGCTCGCTTTCGATTCTCTTCAGATGACTGATCTTGCCGGTCGCCAATGCCAGGCGCGCGGCAATGCCGGTCGCGCCGTGCAGCTCGACCGCCTCGTCGAAATGGCGCTCGGTCACCGCCAGGCGCTCCGCCAGTTCGCCGGCGGCAATATCAAGCAGGAAGGCAGCTTTCGGGTCGGCCTGTTTCAGCGCCCGGCGCTTGCGGGCCGAAAGCAGCGATTGGTCGAATACGATTTCCATGGCGGTTTCCTGCAATATCATCAATTCGGCGTGGCGGGCACGCACGTTTCCCTTCGCAAAGCCCGCGGGAAAAAGCTAGAGAGCAATTCGGGACGGAAAACCGCTATACACTTTTCCAGGAATTGCTAGTCTCCATCATATGGGGATGGTGGGACGCGAAATCACCTTTTCTATATTGGGTGCAGGGCTGAAAAGGCCCTTTGTGGCGCTCGCCGATCTCGTCTATCCGCCCGCCTGTCCGGGTTGCGGCGTCTCGGCCGGGACGCATCGCGGTCTCTGTCCGGTGTGCTGGTCGGATATTCGCTTCATCGAGCGGCCCTATTGCGAGGTTCTGGGCAGCCCGTTTTCCCATGATCTCGGTGCCGGCATCTTGAGTGCCGAGGCGATTGCCGATCCGCCTGTCTTCGATCGCCTGCGGTCCGCCGCCGTCCATGACGGTATCGTGCGCGATCTCGTTCTCAGTTTGAAATATCGCGATCGCACCGATCTGGCCCCGATGATGGCCGGCTGGATGCTGCGTGCCAGCGATGGGATGGTCGCGGCCTGCGACGCGGTCATTCCCGTGCCGCTGCACAGGGCGCGGTTGTTTTCGCGTAAGTATAATCAGGCCGCCGAACTCGCCCGTCACATTGCCCGCCTTTCGGGCAAGCCGCTGCTGGCCGCAACGCTCCTGCGCGTCAAGCGCACGAGCCAGCAGGTCGGTTTGGGAGCCAAGGCGCGGCAGGACAATGTGCGTGGCGCCTTTGCCGTCTCCGAGCACCGGGCCGCCGATATATTCGGGCGGCGCGTCGTTCTGGTCGATGATGTCTATACGACCGGCGCGACGGTTGCCGCCGCCACACGCGCCCTGAAGAAAGCAGGTGCGGCCGATGTCACGGTTTTGACCTTTGCAAGGGTCGTTGGCCATCTTATATGACAGACAATCTAAGCTTTTCCGGAGTGGATCATGGCATCCGTCGTTATCTATACGCGTGAATTCTGCGGCTATTGCGCCCGCGCGAAATCCCTGCTCGAATCCAAGGGTGTCGATTATGTCGAGCACAACGCCACCTATTCGCCCGAGATGCGGCAGGAGATGATCGCCAAGGCGAAAGGCGCCTCGACCTTCCCGCAGATCTTCATCAATGGCGAGCATGTCGGCGGATGCGATGATATTCACGCGCTCGACCGGGCCGGCAGGCTCGATCCGATGCTGGCTGCCTGACCTTTCTTGACGAGGGAGAAACCGATGAGCTTCAAGGCTGCCGCCATCCAGATGTGTTCCGGCGTCGATCCGGTGAAGAACGCGGCTGACATGGCGCGCCTGGTGCGCGATGCCGCATCCCAGGGTGCGATCTACGTGCAGACGCCGGAAATGACCGGCGCTGTCCAGAAGGATCGGCCTGGCCTGCGCGCAGTGCTGCGCGACGAGCCGGACGATATCATCGTCAAGACAGCCTCCGAGCTGGCGAAGGAACTCGGCATTCACTTGCATATCGGCTCGACCGCAATTGCGCTCGATGACGGCAAGATCGCCAATCGCGGCTTCCTCTTCGGTCCCGATGGCAAGCTCATCAACCGCTACGACAAGATCCATATGTTCGACGTCGATCTCGACAATGGCGAGAGCTGGCGCGAAAGCGCCGTCTACCGGCCCGGCTCCGAGGCACGCATCGCATCGCTGCCTTTTGCCCAGCTCGGCTTTTCCATCTGCTATGACGTGCGCTTTCCGCAGCTCTTCCGCGCCCAGGCCGTTGCCGGCGCCGAGGTAATGACGGTGCCCGCCGCCTTCACCAGGCAGACGGGCGAAGCGCATTGGGAAATCCTGCTGCGCGCCCGCGCCATCGAGAACGGCATGTTCGTTATTGCCGCCGCGCAGGCCGGCAAGCATGAAGACGGCCGCGAAACCTTCGGTCATTCGATGATCATCGATCCCTGGGGCAAGGTGTTGGCATCTGCCGGCGGCACGGGCGAGGCCGTCGTCATCGCCGAGATCGATGTTAGCGCGGTGAAATCCGCCCACGACAAGATACCGAACCTGAAGAATGCGCGTGAATTCTCGCTGGAGAAGATCGCGACGCCGGCGGCTGGAGGCGTCGCTGCTTGATCCGTTATTCGCTTAGCTGTGACAATGCCCATGAGTTCGAGGGCTGGTTTTCCGAGAGTGCCGATTTCGATCGCCAGGTCGCGAGCGGTTTCCTCACCTGTCCCGTCTGCAATTCGGCCGCGATCTCCAAGCTTCTGATGGCGCCTTCGGTTTCGACGGCGCGCAGGAAGGACGAGATGCAGACGCTCGCCATGGATGCCGCCCGCAAGCAGGCGATGACAAAGCTCAAGGAAGCAGTCGACGCCATCAAGGCCAATGCCGAGGATGTAGGCGCCAAATTTCCGGAAGAGGCCCGCAAGATCCATTACGGCGAAGCGGATGCGCGCGGGATCATCGGCAAGGCGACGCCGGACGAGGCGCAAGCCCTCGTCGAGGAAGGCATCGAGATCGCCGCCATTCCCGTACTGCCTGACGACGTCAATTGATGCCGGCGAGCACCGGTAAGCATCTGGTCATGTATAATTTCGGGCTGCATGTCTCGGCCTATGAAAGCCCTGCCGTCGAAGGATTTCGCCTGCGTGAAGCGGCAAATTTCGAAGCGGCCGCTCGCGCAAGCGGTTTCATTGGCCGCTCCGGCTACGCCGGGGAGCCTGGCATTGCCTGCTGGAGCGAGCAGGTCTTCCCGCGTTTCATAGAGGGCAGTGGCTTTATGACGGCGCCGTCGTCGCTGTCGCTCTGGACTGATATCGAGTCGCTGATGGCATTCGCCTATAGCGGCGTGCACGCCGACGCCCTGAAACATGGGCGACACTGGAACGTCAGGCAGAGCTGGCCGCCGCTTGTTCTTTGGTGGGTGGATGGCGGGACCGTTCCGCAGTGGCAGGACGGTGTCGAGCGGCTCGAACATCTGCACGATCATGGTTCCTGCCCGGCGGCCTTCTCATTCAGGCAGCCCTATGGGCCTGATGGCCAACCTCAGGAGATCGACCGTTCTCGTATCAAGGATATCGTTGCTTACAACGCCGTGGGCCAGAGCGAGTTGCTGGCACATGTGCTGACATTGAAGGTTTGACGCGGGAAAGGCATCGAGATTGCCGCCGTCCCCGTACTGCCCGAGGATATCAACTGATGCCGGCGATTGGTGGAGAATCTTCACCCCCCTCTGTCACTTCGTGACATCTCCCCCACAAGGGGGGAGGTCGGTAACCTGCGGCAACTTCTCGCACCAAACAGATATCGTGTCTGCTTGCGCCTGAATTTATCATTTTAGCAGAGAGTGCGGCGAACTCAGAACAATCTCCACCCTTGTGGGGGAGATGTCACGAAGTGACAGAGGGGGGTATCAGAGCCTCAGCGAATACTGTGCCGCGGACATGCCAATTTCACGCGGCCCGCTTTGCCAGCAGCATGTAGTTGACGTCCATATCCTTCGAGAGGTTCCAGCGGTCCTGCAGCGGCGAATAGAAGACGCCGGTGCGGGCGATGATTTCCAGTCCATCGGCGGCAAGCGGCTTTTCGATTTCTTCCGGGCGCACGAGCTTTTCATATTGATGAGTGCCGCGCGGCAGCCAGCGCAGCACGTTCTCCGCCGCGAAAATGGCAAGCGCCGCGGCTTTCATGGTGCGGTTGATGGTCGCAACGAACATCAGGCCGCCGGGGCGCACCATTTTCGCGCAGGTCGACAGGAAGAATTCGACGTCGGCAACGTGCTCGACCACCTCCATATTCAGCACGATATCGAAGGTCTCGCCGGCCTCGGCCAATTGTTCGGCGGTGAGGGCGCGGTAGTCGACAGGAACACCTGAAGCCTTTGCATGCGTCGACGCAATGCCGATGTTCTTTTCCGAGGGGTCGGCGCCGACGACCGCGGCACCCATGCGCGCCACGGGCTCGGACAGCAGGCCGCCGCCGCAGCCGATATCGAGCACGCGCAGGCCCTCCAGCGGCCGGCTGCTCTTCGGATCGCGGCCGAAATTCTCGCAGGCGCGATCGCGGATGTAGGCGAGGCGCACCGGGTTGAACTTATGCAGTGGCTTGAATTTACCGGTCGGGCTCCACCACTCGGCCGCCATGGCGGAAAAGCGGTCGACTTCGCTCTGGTCGATCGTGCTCTTTGCCGTTTCGCTCATGGTTCACTCCGTGATCTGTGCCGTGGCTCGGGCGAGCACAGGCAACAATATGTCCCTGTGTGAAGTCGGACGATCGATGCGCGATGTCAAGGGCTGCGGCCATCGATCGCCTGTGGGGTGTGTCGATCGGCGGCGGCGAATTGCGATCCTGAGGTTGACATGGAGGTATCTTATGGCCGATCAATCGCCGGGCTGCGAAATGGACTTTCAGAACCGGGATCGATTCCGATCGACCGGCGTATAGAGGAGTTCCTCATGAGACCACTCCGTCTCGCGACGGCTATCGCCATGGGTTGCCTTGCTGTCGGCCACGCAAATGCCGGGGACAGCAAGGGGTATCGCCTGACGATCGATGGTGTCGTGGTGGGCATCAATCCCGGCGATACGTTCGAAGTCACCATGAAGGACGGTCGCAAGGTCCCGGTGGAGCTGCAGCGCAGCGATACGGTGACGTTCACGGGCGGCAAGTTCTCCTTCGATCACGATGGCAAGCTCACCGTCGCAAAGACGGATCTCGGCGACGGCGTGCAGCAATATGCGCTGATGACGCCGATCGGCACCGGTATCATCGTGCAGGTCTATAAAGGTCTCAATCCGTCAAGCAACACCGACGCCGTGCTGCAGCAGATGGTGCAGGAAAGCCTCAACGGCGGCGCGAAGGTGACCAAACAGGGCACGCAGCGCACGCTCCCGGGCGGCAGCGTGCTGAAGGGTGTGAAGGCGGAAACCACCACGGATGACGATGTCATGGAATATGAGATCGTCGCGACCGGCCGGCCGGAGGGCGGCATACTCGTCGCCACCTTCCTCAACAAGGAGAATATCTCCAAGGAAGGTGGAATTCTCGACAAGCTCTGGTCGACCTTAAAAGTTGATTATTAGAGTATAGTTTTTTGTCGCGCCGGGTGCGTCCCGCTATTGCACCCGCCCGACAAACTCGTTAAGAGACGGCCCCATTGAGATCACGCTTTTCCGGCTACCGAACCGGGAGGGCGATTTTGCATGTCGGGCTTTCCGTATTTCGGCCGCCCGGCGCAGGGTACTGGTAGAGGCACATGGCACGCATCGTGATGAAATTCGGCGGAACCTCCGTCGCGGATCTGGACCGTATCAAGAACGTCGCACGCCATGTGAAACGCGAGGTCGATGCCGGCCATGAAGTGGCCGTCGTCGTTTCCGCCATGTCTGGCAAGACCAACGAGCTGGTCGGCTGGGTCCAGAACATGCCGAAGGTCACCGGTGCCGATCATTCCATCTATGATGCGCGCGAATATGACGCGGTTGTCGCTTCGGGCGAGCAGGTCACGTCCGGCCTGCTGGCGATCGCGCTCCAGGCCATGGGCATCAATGCCCGTTCGTGGCAGGGCTGGCAGATCCCGATCCGCACCGACAATGCGCATGGCGCGGCCCGCATTCTCGAGATCGACGGCGAAGACATGATCCGCCGGATGGGGGAAGGCCAGGTCGCCGTCGTTGCCGGGTTCCAGGGCCTTGGTCCGGACAATCGCCTCGCGACGCTCGGCCGCGGCGGCTCGGACACTTCGGCAGTCGCGATCGCCGCCGCCGTCAAGGCTGACCGCTGCGACATCTACACCGATGTCGACGGTGTCTATACGACCGATCCGCGCATCGAGCCGAAGGCGCGCCGCCTGAAGAAGATCGCCTTCGAGGAAATGCTCGAAATGGCCTCTCTCGGCGCCAAGGTGCTGCAGGTGCGCTCGGTCGAGCTGGCCATGGTCTTTAAGGTCCGCACTTTCGTGCGCTCTTCTTTCGAGGATCCCGATGCTCCGGGCATGGGCGATCTGCTCAACCCGCCCGGAACGCTGATTTGTGACGAGGATGAAATCGTGGAACAGGAAGTAGTCACCGGCATTGCCTATGCCAAGGATGAGGCTCAGATATCGCTGCGCCGTCTTGCCGACCGGCCGGGCGTTTCCGCCGCGATCTTCGGGCCGCTGGCCGAAAACCACATCAATGTCGACATGATCGTCCAGAATATTTCCGAGGACGGTTCCAAGACCGACATGACCTTCACCGTTCCCTCCGGCGATGTCGACAAGGCGCTTCGCGTCCTTGGCGAAAACAAGGAAAAGATCGGCTACGACGTCGTCCAGAGCGAATCAGGTCTGGTCAAGGTATCGGTCATCGGCATCGGCATGCGCTCGCATGCGGGCGTTGCCGCGACCGCTTTCCGGGCACTTGCCGAAAAAGGTATCAACATCAAGGCCATTACGACGTCAGAAATCAAGATTTCCATCCTGATTGATGGTCCTTACGCAGAACTCGCAGTCAGGACTTTGCATTCCTGTTACGGTCTGGATAAGAGTTGATTCAGGACTGCTGACAACGGACCGTGACTGAGGCGAGTTTCGGCCGGCCCTGGCGTGGGCAAGACAGGCATGACATCTTGATTCGGGAGCTAGTGGCGCAATGAGAGACCTATCCGGCGGTCCACGCGTTCTGCTCAAGCGGCTACGCGAGTTGATGGCGGAGCCGCTGGAGCCGCAGGAGCGCCTTGACCGGATCGCCCGCCAGATTGCCAGCAACATGGTCGCCGAGGTCTGCTCGGTCTATGTGCTGCGCGCGGACGGTGTCCTCGAACTTTATGCCACCGAAGGCCTGAAGAAAGAGGCCGTCCACCTTTCGCAACTGAAGATGGGGCAGGGCCTTGTCGGTACAATTGCCGCCTCCGCCCAGCCGCTGAACCTTTCGGACGCGCAATCACATCCCGCCTACCGCTACCTGCCGGAAACCGGCGAAGAGATCTACCATTCCTTCCTCGGCGTGCCGATCCTGCGTTCGGGTCGCTCGCTCGGCGTTCTCGTCGTTCAGAACAAGGCGAGCCGCACCTATCGCGAGGAAGAGCTGGAGGCGCTCGAAACGACGGCCATGGTGCTGGCCGAAATGATCGCGACCGGCGAGCTGAAGAAGATCACCAAGCCCGGCCTGGAGCTCGATCTCACCCGGTCGGTCACCATCGACGGCGACACCTATAATGAAGGCATCGGCCTCGGCTATGTCGTCCTGCACGAGCCGCGCATCGTCGTCACCAACCTGCTGAACGACGATGCCGACAAGGAAATCGGCCGCCTGGCCGAAGCTCTCGGTTCGCTGCGCATCTCGATCGACGACATGCTGTCGCGCCGCGATGTTTCGATGGAGGGCGAGCATCGCGAGGTGCTTGAAACCTACCGCATGTTCGCGCACGATCAGGGCTGGGTGCGCAAGCTCGAGGAAGCCGTCCGCAACGGCCTGACCGCTGAAGCGGCGGTCGAAAAAGTGCAGAGCGACACCAAGGCGCGCATGATGCGCCTGACCGATCCCTATCTTCGCGAGCGCATGCACGATTTCGAGGATTTGGCGAACCGGTTGCTCCGGCAGCTCATCGGCCATTCGGGCCGCACCAGCGCCGAGGGTTTTCCGAACGATGCGATCATCTTCGCGCGCGCCATGGGCGCGGCGGAACTGCTGGATTATCCCCGCGCCAACATTCGCGGCCTGGTGCTGGAAGAGGGCGCGGTGACGAGCCATGTCGTCATCGTCGCGCGGGCCATGGGCATTCCCGTCGTCGGGCAGGCGGCAGGTGTCGTCGCGCTGGCGGAAAACGGCGATCCGGTCATCATCGATGGCGACGGCGGCCATGTCCATTTGCGGCCGATGACCGATCATCAGCGCTCCTATGAAGAGAAAGTGCGGTTCCGTGCCCGCCGGCAGGAGCAGTTCCGTGCCCTGCGCTCCGTCGAGCCGGTCACCAAGGACGGGCAGCGCATTTCGCTTTTGATGAATGCCGGCCTGCTGGTCGATCTGCCGCAGCTTGCCGAATCCGGCGCCGAGGGCATCGGCCTGTTCCGCACCGAGCTGCAATTCATGATCGCCTCGACCATGCCGAAGGCGGAGGAGCAGGAAGCCTTTTATCGCAATGTGATGAAGCAGGCGGGCGGCCACGTCGTTACCTTCCGGACGCTCGATATCGGCGGCGACAAGGTAGTCCCTTATTTCCGCGCGCATGAGGAAGAGAACCCGGCGCTCGGCTGGCGCGCCATCCGCCTCTCGCTCGACCGCCCCGGCCTGTTGCGCACGCAGCTCCGGGCTATGCTGAAGGCCGCTGCCGACAGCGAGCTGAAGATGATGGTGCCGATGGTCACGGAGGTCTCCGAGATCAGGGCGGTGCGCGAGCTCCTGCAGAAGGAAGTGCAGCACCTCTCGCGCTTCGGCCACAGCCTGCCGCGCAAGCTGCAATTCGGCGCCATGCTGGAAGTGCCGGCGCTGCTGTGGCAGCTGGACGAGCTGATGGCGGAAGTCGATTTCGTCTCCATCGGCTCCAACGACCTGTTCCAGTTCGCGATGGCGGTGGACCGCGGCAATGCGCGCGTGTCGGACCGCTTCGATCCACTCGAGCGACCCTTCCTGCGCATCCTGCGCGATATCGTGCGCGCCGGCGAGCGCAACAAGACGCCGGTGACGCTGTGCGGCGAGCTGGCCGGCAAGACGATTTCGGCGATGGCCCTGCTCGGCCTCGGCCTGCGCTCGGTTTCGATGTCGCCCGCCTCGATCGGTCCGGTCAAGGCGATGCTGCTCGGGCTCGACCTCAAGGCCCTGTCTGATGTCATGGAGACCGCGCTCGATGACAGGCAGCCGACAAGTTCCATGCGGGATATCCTTGTGCGCTTTGCCGAGAGCCACAATATTCCGCTTTAGCGCGATCCTGAAAAACACGAAGCGGTTTCCAGGCAGGATCATGAGCACCATATCAAAGCAGAGATAATAAGAAGAATTGGAGTAGAGGGTGGCGAAGCTCCCCGTTGAAAAAATGCGCGAATTGGAACGCCGTTTCGGCGAGATCGAGGCGCGCATGTCCGCCGGCCCGGCCGCGGATGTCTATGTGAAGCTTGCTTCCGAATATTCCGAATTGCAGCCGGTCGTGATCAAGATCCGTGACTATGAGCGCGCCCTTGCCGAGGCAGCCGATCTCGAAACCATGCTCTCCGACAAATCGGTCGACCGCGACATGCGCGACCTCGCCGAGATGGAGCTGCCCGAGGTCAAGGAGCGCATCGAGACGCTGGAAAAGGATATCCAGATCGAGCTTCTGCCGAAGGATGCGGCCGACGAGAAGAGTGCGATCCTGGAAATCCGCGCCGGCACGGGCGGTTCCGAGGCGGCACTTTTCGCAGGCGATCTCTTCCGCATGTATGAGCGCTTCGCGGCCGCCAATGGCTGGAAGGTGGAAGTTCTCTCCGCCAGCGACGGCGAAGCGGGCGGCTACAAGGAAATCATCGCGACGATCAGCGGCAAAGGCGTGTTCTCGCGGCTGAAGTTCGAGTCCGGCGTCCATCGCGTGCAACGCGTGCCGGAAACCGAGGCGAGCGGCCGCATTCATACCTCTGCGGCGACCGTCGCCGTGCTGCCGGAAGCCGAAGAAATCGATATCGAAATCCGGCCCGAGGATATTCGCATCGATACCATGCGCTCGTCCGGCGCCGGCGGCCAGCACGTCAACACGACCGACTCGGCCGTGCGCATCACCCATCTTCCCTCTGGTATCGTCGTCACCAGCTCGGAAAAGTCGCAGCACCAGAACCGCGCCAAGGCAATGCAGGTGCTGCGGTCACGCCTGTTCGACATGGAGCGCCAGCGCGCCGACAGTGAGCGTTCCGCCGACCGCAAGAGCCAGGTCGGTTCGGGCGACCGGTCCGAACGCATCCGCACCTATAATTTTCCGCAGGGACGCGTCACCGATCACCGCATCAACCTGACGCTCTACAAGCTCGACCGGATGATGGTCGGCGAGATCGACGAGGTGGTCGACGCGCTGCTGGCGGATTACCAGGCGAGCCAGCTCGCCCAGCTTGGCGAACAGGCATGAGCGGCGAACAGGGGCCGACTGTCTCCGGACTCCTGCAGGAGGTGCGCGCGCGCTTTGCCGAGGCCGACCTCGACGATCCCGCCACGGAGGCGCGCATTCTTGTCGGCGGTCTGCTTCATCTTGCCGCCACCGAACTGGTGACGAAAGGTTCCGAGCCGGTGTCTGCCAAAGATGCCGCGGCGGTGCGGGCGGCGATTGCCCGCCGTCTCAATCATGAGCCGGTCCATCGGATTCTTGGCGAGCGGGAGTTTTACGGCCTCTCGCTGCGGCTCTCGCCGGCGACCCTCGAACCGCGGCCCGATACCGAAATTCTCGTCGATACGATGCTGCCATACCTGCGGCGTCTTGAATCCAAGGTCGGCAATGTCCATATACTCGATATCGGAACGGGAACAGGCGCCATCTGTCTGGCCCTGCTTCACGAATGCCCCAAAGCGACGGGTGTTGGTTCCGATATTTCCAGCGAGGCGCTGGAAACCGCTCGCGGGAACGCTGAGCGAAATGGCCTGGCGGCGCGGTTTGGAACCGCGCATGGAAGCTGGTTTGACGCCATCCACGAATGTTTTCATGTGATTGTCTCAAATCCGCCCTATATTGCGTCCAGTGTCATTTCCACTCTCGCTCCAGAAGTAAAGGATTTCGATCCTCCCGCGGCCCTTGACGGGGGCCTTGATGGGCTGGATGCATACAGGGCGATCGCAAAGGATGCGGCGCGGTTTCTACTCCCGGATGGTATGATAGGGGTAGAGATTGGTTACGATCAGCGTGAAACGGTGACTTCGATTTTTGAAGGAGCAGGATTTTCCCTTGTCGAAGCGGCTCGTGACTACGGCCAGAACGACCGGGTTCTTGTGTTTGAATTTCAACATTAACGCGACGTTTTACAGCGGATTTGTGGAACCCCTGTTGTTATCGCAAAGAAAAAGCTTGGATTTCCTGAGGAAGCAATATAGGTTGCGCTCACGCGTTGGGCGGCTGGGAATAGGCGAGACGATTCGCTTATCTTGGACAGCCTCGGGGATCCGCTCTTTGGTAAGAGTGTCAAAGGTTGAAGATAACCCAATGCGTGATCAGTTTAATCTGACGTAGTCGAGCGGCAGACCGGCGCTAGCGCGCAGTTTGCTTGCGGCACGCAGGCCTTGGTTCGGGAAGCTCCGAACCGCGGCGGCAGGTGTCGTGTATGATTTTATCCCAACGAAGAGAATTCAGGTGAAGGATCTATGAGGCCAGGACAGCAGAATAAGCGCGGTCGGGGGCGTGGTAACAACAACAACGGTGGCGGTGGAAATAACAACAACAATTTCAACCGCAAGGGCTCGAACCCGCTGACCAGGACTTACGACAGCTCTGGTCCCGATGTGAAGATCCGCGGAACCGCACAGCATATCGCCGAGAAGTATTCGGCCTTGGCTCGCGATGCGCAGAGCTCTGGCGATCGTGTTATGGCGGAAAACTACCTGCAGCATGCCGAACACTATAATCGGATCATTGCCAGCGCCCAGGCGCAGATGCAGGAGCGCTATCAGCGCGACGATCAGCACAATTACAATGATCGCGACACGGGCGACCGTGACATCGACGATATCGAAAACGAGATCGATGACCAGCCGCAGATGGCTCCGCCTCCGGCTCGTCCGCGGCAGGAGGCTGCTCCGGCGGCTGCCGCCGCTCCGGCTCCCGAGCCGGAAGCCATCAACGGCACAGGCCCGCAGCCGGTAATCGAAGGCATTCCGGCCGAAGTGGCGATCGAGGAAGAAACTCCGGCAGTAGGCGCCACCGAGCGTCAGCCGCGTCGTCGCAATGCGGGCGGCAATCGTCCGCGCCGCCAGCCGCGCCGCAGTGCCGCAGCCGAGGGCGATGACCAGGGTGAAGCCGGGTCGAGCGAAGCTCCGGCTATGGCGGACGCTACCTCGGAATAAGTCGCTCCGCTGGAGCGAACCGGACCCATGAAGCGAGAATGCAGGAATGGCGGCGAAAGCCGCCATTTCTTTTTGTACGGGCGGAACTCCCTTCGGGGCTAATCGGCGCTTCTTCAACTGCAGAAACGGATGGAGCCACTCCCGCCGGTTTTTCCATTCCGCGACCCTTTAAACTCTTCAAATATCCTCCCATATTCTCCTCTGTTGCCTTGCCGCAAATCTCAACGGCGGAAAGGCGGGGCCTGCCTCTTGAGGGGGCTCAATCTCAATCATCGGTCTGTGCCGGTCAGGGCAGAGCGATTCATGGAGGTCTCCTATGAATATTGAAAAATACTCCGAGCGGGTGCGTGGTTTCCTGCAATCCGCCCAGACCTATGCGCTTGCGCAGGGGAACCAGCAGTTCGCTCCCGAACATGTGCTGAAGGTGCTACTGGACGACGATCAGGGCATGGCTGCCTCGTTGATCGAACGCGCCGGCGGCGACGCCAAGGCTGCCCGCCTTGCCAACGATGCCGTCCTTGCCAAGCTGCCGAAAGTTTCCGGCGGCGATGGCCAGATTTATCTCTCGCAGCCGCTCGCCAAAGTCTTTGCCGCCGCTGAGGAAGCCGCAAAGAAGGCTGGCGACAGCTTCGTGACCGTCGAGCGTCTCCTGCAAGCCCTGGCGATCGAGCCCACGGCTTCGACGTCGGCCACGCTGAAAAAGGCCAACGTAACCCCCGTTGCGCTCAATCAGGTCATCAACGATATCCGCAAGGGCCGCACGGCCGATTCCGCCAATGCGGAACAAGGCTTCGACTCCCTGAAGAAATATGCTCGTGACCTTACTGCCGAGGCTCGCGAAGGCAGGCTCGACCCGGTCATCGGTCGCGACGATGAAATCCGCCGCACCATCCAGGTCCTGTCCCGGCGCACGAAGAACAATCCCGTGCTCATCGGCGAGCCCGGCGTCGGCAAGACGGCGATCGTCGAAGGCCTGGCGCTGCGCATCGTCAATGGCGACGTGCCGGAATCGTTGAAGGACAAGAAGCTGATGGCGCTCGACATGGGTGCCTTGATCGCCGGCGCGAAGTTTCGCGGCGAGTTCGAAGAGCGGCTGAAGGCCGTGCTCAACGAGGTGCAGTCGGAAAACGGCGAGATCATCCTGTTCATCGATGAGATGCACACGCTGGTCGGTGCCGGCAAGGCCGATGGCGCCATGGATGCGTCCAACCTGTTGAAGCCCGCGCTTGCCCGCGGCGAGCTGCATTGCGTCGGCGCAACCACGCTCGATGAATATCGCAAGCATGTCGAGAAGGATCCGGCTCTTGCCCGCCGTTTCCAGCCCGTCATGGTCGAAGAGCCGACGGTCGAGGACACGATCTCGATCCTGCGCGGCTTGAAGGAAAAATACGAACAGCATCATAAGGTCCGCATCGCCGATGCCGCCCTGGTGGCCGCCACGACCTTGTCGAACCGCTACATCACAGACCGCTTCCTGCCTGACAAGGCCATCGACCTGATGGACGAGGCGGCGGCGCGTCTGCGCATGCAGGTGGATTCCAAGCCGGAAGAGCTTGATGAGCTCGATCGTCGTATCATCCAGCTGAAGATCGAGCGCGAGGCGCTGAAGAAGGAAACCGACCAGGCCTCGGCTGATCGGCTGAAGCGGCTGGAAACGGATCTTGCTTCTCTGGAAGAGGAAGCCGACGCGCTGACCGCGCGCTGGCAGGCCGAAAAGCAGAAGCTCGGTCTTGCCGCCGACCTGAAGAAGCAGCTTGACGATGCCCGCAACGAACTGGCGATCGCGCAGCGCAAGGGTGAATTCCAGCGCGCCGGCGAGCTTGCCTATGGGGTGATCCCCAATTTGGAGAAGGAACTCCACACCGCGGAAGAGCAGGACAGTGCCCGCGATTCCATGGTGCAGGAGGTCGTCACCGCCGATAACATCGCGCAGATCGTTTCCCGCTGGACCGGCATCCCCGTGGACAAGATGCTGGAAGGCGAGCGCGACAAGCTGCTCCGGATGGAAGACGAGCTGGCAAAGTGGGTCGTCGGGCAGGGGGATGCCGTTCAGGCGGTTTCGCGTGCCGTTCGCCGCTCGCGTGCCGGCCTGCAGGATCCCAACCGGCCGATCGGCTCGTTCATCTTCCTCGGCCCGACCGGCGTCGGCAAGACCGAGTTGACGAAGGCGCTAGCCCGTTTCCTCTTCGACGACGAAACGGCGATGGTGCGCATCGACATGTCTGAATACATGGAGAAGCACTCCGTCGCCCGGCTGATCGGCGCTCCTCCCGGCTATGTCGGCTATGAGGAAGGTGGTGCGCTGACCGAAGCCGTCCGCCGCAGGCCCTATCAGGTCGTGCTGTTCGACGAGATCGAGAAGGCGCATCCCGATGTCTTCAACATCCTGCTCCAGGTTCTGGATGACGGACGTCTGACGGACGGGCAGGGCCGCACGGTCGACTTCCGCAACACGATGATCATCATGACCTCCAACCTGGGCGCCGAATATTTGACCCAGCTGAAGGAAGGCGATGACAGCGATCTGGTGCGCGAACAGGTGATGGATGTGGTCCGGTCGCATTTCCGGCCCGAATTCCTGAACCGTATAGACGAGATCATCCTGTTCCACCGCTTGAAGCGCGATGAAATGGGCGCGATCGTCGATATCCAGCTGGAGCGGCTGTTGAAGCTGTTGTCGGAGCGCAAGATCATGCTCGAGCTCGACGACGACGCCCGCCATTGGCTGGCTAACAAGGGTTACGATCCGGTCTATGGCGCACGGCCGCTGAAGCGGGTGATCCAGAAATATGTCCAGGATCCGCTCGCCGAACAGATTCTTTCGGGTCAGATTCCGGATGGATCGCTCGTCAAGGTCACCAGCGGTTCGGACCGGCTGTTGTTCCGTCCGCGCCAGGCCGTGAATGAGGCTGCCTGAAGCAATTCCAGGAAAAGTGCGAAGCGGTTTTCCGTCCGGAATTGCGCAAATACTCTAAGCGGCACTGGGCGAACAAATGCAAATGGCGGTCTTCGGGCCGCCATTTTGCT
Source organism: Rhizobium sp. KNZ2-6A (assembly GCF_056755475.1). NCBI lineage: Bacteria > Pseudomonadati > Pseudomonadota > Alphaproteobacteria > Hyphomicrobiales > Rhizobiaceae > Rhizobium > Rhizobium sp. KNZ2-6A. Next base: position 114,832 of record NZ_JBNDIC010000019.1, read on the forward strand.
ATCGGCCAGGCCGCAAACAGGAGAGGTTCGTCGCCCGGTTACTTGCTGGCGATCTGTTTCGATTTGTCGTCGCTGAGCAGCGTATCGATGCGCTTGCGCTCTTCCTGGAATTTGGCGAGCGCATCGCCGTCCAGAGACTTGCCGCCGGGAAGGCGAATGCGCAGCGGATCGACCTTCGTGCCGTTGACGATCAGCTCGTAGTGGAGGTGGGGGCCGGTTGCGAGGCCTGTCGAGCCGATAAAGCCGATCACCTGGCCCTGCACTACTTTCGCGCCTGGCACGATACCCTTGGCGATGGCGCTTTGGTGATTGTAGGAGGAGACGTAGCCGTTCGCATGGCGAATAAGGGTCTGATTGCCGAAGCCGCCGGAATCCCAGCTCGCTTTTTCGACGATGCCGTTGCCGGCCGCGATAATCGGCGTGCCGCGGGGTGCTGACCAATCGACGCCGGTGTGCATGCGCGCGAAGCCGAGGATCGGGTGGCGGCGCATGCCGAAGCCTGATTTGAAGACCCCCGTGGGAACGGGGTTGCGCAGCAGGAATTGCCGGATGCTCTTGCCGTTTTCGTCGAAGTAGTCGATCGAGTGATCGGTCGGATCCTCAAAGCGATAGAAGCGTGTAACCGTATCGCCGAACTTGGCATTGACATAGAGCAGCTCGGAATCCGCCGTCGCCTGTCCCTTGTCGTCGGTGACCGAGAAGAAGGCTTCCAAGGAATCCGTCGGCTTCAGCTGTGCCTGGAAATCGACATTGCTGGCGAGCAGCTTGACGACCTGCGCCACCATCTCCTTGGTCATGCCGTAGGAAAGGGCCGCGCGATAGATGCCGTCGTAGACGCTCGGCAGATCACGTCCGGCCGTGAGCGTGGGCGCGTCGTTGTCGAAAGCGGTGGCAATGGCGTCCAGCATCGGTGGCGCGCTGCCGGCGACGAAATCGCCATGGTCGTTCTGTGCGATGGTGAGAAGATGTTTCGTGCCGCGATAGAGGCTGGCGCGGATGATCTTGGCCTGCTCGCCCTTCTGAAGGATGCCGATGCGCAATACATCGCCGGTGGAAACACTGGCGGATCCGAAGAGCGGCTGGATCTTTGCCGTGATGTCATCCGCATCGGCCTTGGGATAGCCGGCATTGGTCAGCGCCGTGGCGATCCGCATATTTTCGCGAACCGGTATGATATCGTCGGCAAACTCTTCCGTCTGCGGGGTCACGGCTTCCGGCGCCGAGACGGACATGTTTTCTTCGACGATGCGCGCGGCAAGACCCGCTGTCAGGTCGACATCGGAATCGTCATTGGCGAAACGGCGCGGGTCGACATAATAGAGCGCTGAAAGCTGGGTATTGCCATCAGCCAGAACAGAGCCGTTTGAGCGGACATTTTCCTCGACCTCTTCAAGCGACATGGAGCCGGCGAGCTGGAAGGGAATGTCCCTGGCGGGAAAGGGCACCGTCTTCAGGCTGACCTCGGATTCCACGTCCGATCCGTAGATCGCGCCGGTCTTATTGGCTGGCGGCGGTATGTTCTCGTCGGCGGAAAAGATCGCCAGCGGATCGAAGGGCGGGTAGTTTTCGCTGGCGATGCGGTTGGTGGCGAGCGCGATCTTCACATGGGCGAAGGGTTGGCGGCGCACCACCTCCTTGTCGCCGTCGCGCACGACCGTCGATACTTCGAGAATGTTGCGGTCGGACGGCTTCGAGGCGATCGCGGTGGAAATCAGGCGAGCGCCGCGGATGACCTGATCGTCGGAGGCGTCGTGGCTGTCTGTTGTTGCATAAGCTTCCGCCGGAATGGCCAGCTGCTGGCGGCCGTCGAGTGCAGCAAACAGCGCGACGCCCATCAGGATGCTCGACGTGAGGCCGGTCAGGAAGGTGCCGGAAAGCCATCGCAGGGAAACTTCGCGCCGGTCCGGCGCCCGCCTGCCATCGGCCAGGATTGGCGGCTCGTTACCGAGCGATCGGAGCATCATCTTGTCCGTCATCATGCCAATCGAGATCCGCTTTCCTTTATGCGAGCCGTAGGCTTGGGGGCGAAGATGTGCATATTTATGACAGGGGTGTCAAATCGAGGGGCCGTTTTTCGCCGCGCGGGAGACCCTGTTTCCTGCAAAATACCGGCGCGCGCGCGGCCCGCCCGAGGGGCAGAGGCGCCGGTTCATGGCCTCTTTCGCCATTGCGGGATCAGACGCTGCGTTTCCGCAGGGATATCTGTGGGTGTTCTACAGCGCATTTGCGGCGCCCACAGGGATATTCATAAATCTCTCATAGGAATCAATTAGTTATTTGTTTTTTGATTTTTTTCAAAAACGGCTGTTGACTACTTCGTTGGGTAGGGTCTATAAGCCCGATCACTGAACGAGGGCGGCGGCGCTGCTGGCGACGAAGTCTTTCGCTCTAGTGTTTCCTGGA